>JANMPL010000395.1:0-6550 GCA_031369845.1 Chloroflexota bacterium | reverse complement strand
CGAAGCCATGGATCGGGTCCTGCCGCCCTACCCGCCGGACCGCTCGAAGTCGGCCCAGCGGCAGCTCGAACGGCTGGGCGTCGCGGTCCGAACGGGAACGAGGGTCGTCGACATCGACGATCGGTCGGTCCGGCTCGCGGTCGGCGACAAGGAGGAGCGACTCCCGGCCCGGACCGTGTTGTGGGCCGCCGGGGTCCAGGTGTCGAGCTTCATCCGCACCCTCGCCCAGGCGAGCGGCGCACATGCCGATCGCGCCGGGCGAGTCATCGTAGGACCGGACCTCAGCCTGCCGGGCCACCCCGAGATCTTCGTCGTTGGCGACGCGGCCGTGATGCCGTGGCTGAAGGATCGGCCCGTCCCGGGCGTCGCCCAGGGCGCGATCCAGGGCGGCATCTACGCCGGCAAGACGATCCTGCGCCGCCTTGCCGGAGCACCGACGACGCCGTTCCGATACCAAAACCGTGGGGAGGTGGCGATCATCGGCCGGCTAGCCGGGGTCACCGATATCCCGTGGCTCGGGCCGTTTGGCCGGCAGGGCGGGTTCGTCGCCTGGCTTCTCTGGCTCGGAATCCATATCGCCTATCTGATCGGCTTCGCCAACCGGTTCGTCGTCATCATCCGCTGGGCGTGGTCGTTCGTGACCCACGGTCGCGGCTCGCGCCTCATCACGGGAGATCCTTTGCTGCCCCCGATTGAGGAGCCCGAACAACCCGCTTGAGGCTATCCTCCGCGGTGATGTCAGACGACGCCGGACGCCATGCCGGGCGGGAGTACCTCGACTACGCCACCTACCTCGGGCTCGAGGAGCTGCTGGCGACCCAGCGCCCGCTCAGCGACCCGCCGCACCACGACGAGATGCTCTTCATCGTCCAGCACCAGACGACGGAGCTCTGGTTCAAGCTGATGCTCCACGAGCTGCGTGCGGCGATCGAGTTCGTGCGTCGTGACGACCTCGAGAGTGCGTTCAAGATCCTCGCCCGGGTCAAGCACATCCAGACGCAGCTCCTCAACCAGTGGAGCGTCCTCGAAACCCTCACCCCGACCGAATACGCCCAGTTCCGCTATGCGCTCGGGCCGGCAAGCGGCTTCCAGTCCCATCAGAATCGCCTGATCGAGATGGCGCTGGGCAAGCGGGACGCGAGCGTCGTCGACGCGTTCGGACACCTGCCGGCGATCCGTGACGAGCTGGAGGCAGCCCTCCACCGTCCCAGCCTCTACGACGAGTTCCTGCGGTGGCTCGCCCGGCGGGGGATGGCGGTGCCGCGGGAGGTGCTTGAGCGGGACGTTTCGAAGCCCTACGAGCCCAACCCCGGCGTGATCGACGTCATCGTCGGGATCTACGAGCGACCGGCCGAGTCGTGGGACGCCTACGAGATGGCCGAGAAGCTCGTCGACGTCGACGAGACCTACTCGCTCTGGCGGTACCGCCATCTCAAGGTCGTCCTCCGGGTCATCGGCATGAAGCGGGGAACCGGCGGGACCGCCGGCGCCGGCTACCTCCGCCAGATGGTCGACGAGGTCTTCTTCCCGGAATTGTGGGAGGCCAGGACGCTGCTCCGAGAGCGGGCGGCGACGGCTGACGCCGGTCGCTAGAAGCTCACGACGGACCGAACGCCCTCGCCGCGCCGCATCCGGTCGAACGCCGCCTCGACGTCGTCCAGCCCGATCCGGTCCGTGACGAGGCGCTCGACCGGGAGGCGGCCCTCCAGATGGAGCCGGGCGTAGCGCGGGAAGTCCACCGCCGGTACTGAGGACCCGTAATTCGAGCCCACGATCCGCCGCCCGCCGTCGACAAATGGAAAGACCTCAAACGACGCCCGGGCACCGAATGGCGTCATCCCGACGAGCAGAGCGGTGCCGCCGTTCGGCAGGCATCCGATCGCGATGTCGATCGTCGACGGCAGCCCGATCGCCTCCACGCAGACGTCCGGCCCGCCATCGGTCGCGTCGCGGATCGCGGCGACCGTTGATGACGCGTCCTCCCCGGCCAGAACGGTGTCCGTCGCCCCGACCGCACGGGCAACGTCGAGCTTCGCTGGGACACGATCGACGGCGATGATCCGACCGGCTCCGGCGACGACGGCGCCCATCACGGCCGACAGGCCAACGCCACCGAGCCCGATGACCGCGACGCTTGCGCCGGGAGCGATGGCCACGGTCTTGGTCACGGCCCCGACGCCGGTCGCAACGCAGCAGCCGATCAACGCCGCCACGTCGGGCGGCGTGCCGTCCGGCATCGGGATCGCGGCCGCGACCGGCACGACCTGGGCCTCCGCCATCGTCCCGATCGCGCAGTAGCTGAAGACGTCTCCGCCACCGCCAGCACGCCCCAATCGCGAGGTGCCGTCGGGCATCAAGTGGCTGTACGAAGGCGAGTCCGGGCATTCCCACGTCCGACCAGCCAGGCAGGAGCGGCATCGACCGCAAGGCGTCGTCCAGGACAACGCGACCAGTCGGCCGACATCGAGGCCGGTCGCCGCCGCGTCGATACCAAGCCCAAGTGACTCGACGACGCCGGCTCCCTCGTGGCCCATCACGATCGGGCCCGGGCGGTCCCACTCGCCGTCGCGGACGTGCAGGTCCGAGTGGCAGACACCCGACGCGAGCATCCGGACCCGAACCTCAGCGCGGCGTGGGTCGGCGAGGTCAAGCTCCTCGACACGACTGGCGACGCCCGGTCGGTCGAGGACGGCGGCGCGGATCCTCATCGGTGACACTCAGGCGAGCATAGCGACCCAGCGACCCAACGACCGCGGCGACCGCGGCGACCACGGCCACGGCCCCGGCTCGGTGCGTCCGCGCAACGCAACCGGGTGACAGAGGATTGCGGGACGGAGACAAAACGTCGACGCTCGCGCAGTAGCATTCGATGCCGATCTAGATTCGCCCGCGTTACGCGTCGCCTGGCAGCCCCCGCTCGGGGGTCGGGGCAGGCCTGATCTTGAGGGAGGTCCTGGCGATGGCTCGTCGTCTAGTCGCGGTGGCGGCTGCGTTCATTCTCGTGCTCGGACAGGCTGGAGCGGCACTCGCCGCGGCAGCGGCCACCAATGGCGGTCAACTAACCGCATCGGCCCCTGTCGACCAAAAGCTCCTCACTGCCCTCGATGCGGGCAGCACCGACCGCTTCATCGTCGACTTCACCGCGAAGCCGGACCTTCGCGGCGCGGTCAAGATCAAGAACCATGCCCAGCGTGGCGCGTTCGTCCTCGCGACTCTCACCGGTAACGCCCAGAAGTCACAGGCTGCGGCCGTCGCCCTTGCCAAGAAGTCCGGCGCCAAGGCGAAGAGCTACTGGCTGACCAACTCCTTGGTCGTGCTTGGCAATTCCAAGCTCGCCAAGGAATTCGCCAAGCTCCCCGGCGTCAAGACCGTCCGGGCGCTCAAGGTCTATCCCCTCGTCAAGCCCGTCTCAGCCAAGGTCGCGGTCCTCGCGGCCGCCGGCGATCCCGAGTGGGGCGTCGCCAAGATCCGTGCCCCCGAGGCATGGGCGGAAGGCATTCTCGGCCAGGGCGTCGTCGTCGCCAGCGTCGACACCGGCGTCGATTTCACCCATCCCGCGCTCGTGAATCAGTACCGCGGCAACATCGGCGGCGGCGAGTTCGACCACAACTACAACTGGTGGGACCCAACCGGGATCTGCGGCGGCGAGCCCTGCGACAACGCCGGCCACGGCACCCACACGATGGGCACGATGGTCGGTGGCGACGGCCCCGGCCCCTTCACGCCTGACGTCGGTGTCGCCCCCGGCGCCCGCTGGATCGCGGCAAAGGGCTGCGAGGACTTCGGCTGCTCCGAGGAGTCCCTGATCTCGTCCGGCGAGTTCATGATCGCCCCGTGGGACAGCGACGGCAACAATCCTGACCCCTCGCTCCGCCCCGACATCGTCAACAACTCGTGGGGCGCCGGGCCCGGCGATCCCTTCTATCTGTCCGTCGTCCAGGCGTGGCGAGCCGCCGGGATCATCCCGGTCTTCTCGTCAGGCAATCCCGGCCCGTTCTGCGGCGAGGGCGGCTCGCCCGGCGACTTCCTCGAGGTCTTCAGCGCAGGCGCGACCGATATCGACGACAACATCGCCGACTTCTCGGGCCGCGGCCCGTCGGTCTACGGAAAGATCAACCCGGACATCAGCGCCCCAGGCGTCGACGTAATTTCAAGCGTCCCGGGCGGTGGCTATGAGTCCTTCTCGGGTACCTCGATGGCGGCGCCGCACACGGTCGGTGCGCTCGCCCTGGTCCTGTCGGCCAAGCCGGCCCTGATCGGCGATCCGGACAACTATGTCCCGGCCACGGACGGCATCCGCGCGACCGCTGTCAATCACATCGACTTGTCCTGCGGCGGCGACGCAGACGGCGACCCAAACAACGTCTATGGCGACGGCAGGATCGACGCCAAGGCGGCGGTCGACCTCGTCGCGACCGGCGGAACCCTCGCCGGAACGGTCACGCGGCTAAGCGGCGTGCCGATCCCCGGCGCCCAGGTAACCGCGGCGGGCGGATTCCGCGACTTCACCGTCACGACGGACTCGGCCGGCCATTACGAGATGTTCCTCGCGGCCGGGACATACGACGTCAGCGCCGTGGCCTTCGGCTTCGCGCAGAAGATCGCCACGGGCGTCGAGATCGTGACCGATACGACGACGACGCAGAACTTCGCCCTCAGGGCGTTGCCGCGTTATCGCATCAGCGGCCACGTTCGGGCGGCCGAGGACGGCACGCCCATCAACCGTGCCAACGTCCTGGCGATCGGCACCCCGGTTCCGGCTGCTAGGACCGACGCGGCCGGTGCGTACCGCCTGACCCTGCCGATCGGGACATACACGATCCGGGCCTCAGCCGGTGGCTGCACGGAGACGGGAATCGTCGACGGCGTGGAGCTTGTCGACCATGACATCACCCTCGACTTCAGCCTCGGCCGCAAGCTCGACAACTTCGGGCATGGCTGCCGGGCGATCGGCTTCGTCTGGGTCGACGCAACCACCGAGACGGCGCTGTTCGGTGACGACTTCGCCGGACGACTCCACCTGCCGTTCCCATTCAGTTTCTACGGCGACGACTACGAGCAGGTCTTCCTGTCCGACAACGGCTACCTGAACTTCCAGGGCGCCGACTTGTACAACCCGTTCCCGGTCGGGATCCCATCAGAGGGACCGCCGAACGCGGCCATCTTTGCGTTCTGGCGTGACCTGTACCTCGCCGACGAGAGCGTCATCGAGTACGCGACCCTCGGCTCACCAGGCAACAGGACGTTCGTCCTCGAGTACACCGACATCGGTGTCCGGGGGGCGACCGCGACGATCGACTTCGAGGTCAAGCTGTATGAGCGCGGCGAGACTCTCGATATCCTCTACGGCGCCAATCCCGCCACGCCCGGCAATGGCGGCGGAGCAGGAATCGGAATCGAAGACGCATCGGGCACGGACGGCCTGGAATTCTCGTTCGGCCAGGCGCTCCTCGTCCCGAACACCGCCTACCGCTATGAGCTCGTGCCGTCGGGCGTCGTCCACGGCACAGTGACCGACAAGAACGACGGGAAACCGATCGCCGGAGCGACCGTCACGACCTCGCCGGGCCTCGGCAAGACGAAGACGGGTTCGGACGGCACCTACAGCCTTCGGCTCTATCCGGGTCGATACACGCAGACAGTCGCAGCCACGAACTACGTCTCGAAGTCAGCCACCCTGCTGATCATTAACGGTGCCAATGTCACCCGCAACGTCAGGCTCAACGCCCCCGTCCCGACGGTCGACCCGACCGACGTGGCGGTCGAGCTCGACTTCGGTGCCGCCGCAACCACCAGAACGGTGACCCTCGGCAACGTGGGTTCGGCGCCCCTCACCTGGGAAACCAAGGAGCGCAGCCGCGGCTCCAGCCCGCCGGTCATCGGCGCGGCTGCTGCCGGAACGGGCGCCTGGCGGCAGGACGTCAAGCCGGCGATTCGCATGCCGGTCAATGGCGGCGGCATGGCCCTTGCCCATCCCAAGGCGTACCGCTGGACGGCGGCCAAGCCGACCGCCGACATGTCGATCCTCATCTACGCCGACGACCCGGTGCACCCTGCGCCGGAGACCTACGTCGACCAGGCCCTGCAACGCCTCGGCCTGTCGTACACGGCCCACTACGACGCCGACTTCGAGGGCTTCGTGTCCGACCTCGAGTCGGGGAGCTGGGATCTGGTCATCTTTGCCGATGACAACTGGGGACCGGACTTCTCGCTCTTCGACAGCCTCAACGCCTACGTTGAGGGCGGCGGGCGGCTCATCCTCGACACGTGGGTGATCGAGTTCGATCCCAGCCATCCGTTGTGGGAGAGGCTCGGCTTCTCCTTCGCGGAGAGCAACTTCGATCCTCCCAATCCTGTCCATTGGTGGCAGCCTGAGCACCCGGTCTTCACCTTCCCCGAGGAGGTCCCCGAGTTCACCCAGCTCGATGGCCAGATCTACGGGATCTATGGCCAGCGCGGCGACCCGCTTGACGGGGCAGAAGCGCTTGCCGGCTATACGACACCCGGTCCGGACGAGGGCCAGGCCGCGCTTCTTGTCGACCAGCCGGTG
>JANMPL010000379.1:0-2781 GCA_031369845.1 Chloroflexota bacterium | reverse complement strand
CTCATGGGCAGCCAGACCGGCAGCAAGCACGTCCTCGCCGAGTTCACCCGGGAGGACATCGCCGAGATGGTCGCCCGCGGACCCGCCCTTCGAACGCCGGATCCGGCCCCGAAATCGGGTGCCCCGACCGCCTCGTAGGGTTCATCGCAGTTCACGCCCATACCCACCCATACACAGGAGGTTGTTCGGATGAAAGCTCTCAAGACCGTAGCCGTGGCTCTCGGAATCACCCTGGCCGCCCTCATCGTCATCCCGCTCATCGTGCTCGCCGGGCTGTTCGTCTGGCTGAAGCTGACCGAAGAGGCCGATGAGGAGATCCTCGAGCTCGATCGAGAAGGCGCCTGAACGACAGCGAATCCTCGGGCGGATGGCGTCGCAGAGCTTCGCCTCTGACCTCGGAGAACGAGAGCCGGCTCCCCGCTGAGGGTGCCGGCTCTTTGATGTCCGACGCGCATTCATCTCCCGCGGATCGCCGACTCGCCGAGGTCGGCGTTCTCGTCGTCATGGTCATCTGGGCGGGGAACTTCATCGTCGTCAAGTCGGCCGTGGCCGTCCTGCCCCCGGTCGGCTTCACCTTCCTTCGATTCCTTCTCGCGTCGGTGACGCTGCTCCTCCTTCTCAGGTGGCGGGAAGGGAGTATCGGGTTGCCGCGCCGCGACCTCATCGCCATGTGGATCCTCGGAGGCCTCGGTTTCGGGATCTACCAGATTCTGTGGACCACGGGCCTCACGACGGTGGCTGCCGGCGACTCGGCGTTGATCATTGCCGCGACGCCGGTCCTGGTCGCCCTCCTCGCGGTCGTCGCACGGTCCGACGTATTGACGCCCGTGAAACTTGCGGGAGTCCTCGTGTCCTTCGTCGGCGTCGCGATCGTCATCGCGTCCGGGCCTGGGCTTTCGATCGGCGACTCGATCGTCGGTGAGGTGATCACGCTTGCCGCCGCGTTCTGCTGGTCGATCTACACCGCGTTCGCCGGGCCATACCTGCGGCGCATCTCGCCGCTGCGGTCGACGGCGTGGGCGACCATCGCGGGCACGGTCGTCCTCGCACCAGTAGCGATCCTTCAGCTCGGAACGGTCGACCTGGGTCGCGCCGGGCCCGAGGTTGCGGGTGCGATCGCCTATTCGGGGATGCTCGCGGCCGGGATCTCGAACGTCGTTGTCTCCAACGGCATCAAGGTCGTCGGGCCCACCCGCACGGCGGCGCTGCAGTTCCTCGTCCCGGCGCTCGCCGTCGTCCTCGCGGCGCTCTTCCTCGCGGAGCCGATCCGGTCGGGCCAGATCGTCGGCGGACTCGTCATCGTCGCGGGTGTTCTGCTGACAAGGCGGCGGCCAACCCGACACTCCTGCTTGAGGTGATGGACATGACCGGCAACTGCGGCATCATTCTCGCGAGGAGGGTCCGTTCCGTTGGATCGCCGGCCTGGCCAGCGGTCCTCCTCGTTTCGCTGGTCGTCGGCTGCGCGCCCGCCACCGTCGGGTCCGTGCCCTCGAGCTCCGCAGGAGGCTCTCCGGTCGCGGAGCCGTCGACGACCACGACCGCGACGAGCACGCCCCGCCCGACGTCGACGGCAGGACCGACAGAAGCGCCTCTTGACCTGCTGCCTCCCCTTCCGACGGCAGCGCTGGACGGCGCGACCGCCGCGCGGCTGCAGCAGGCATTGAAGGACTTCGCCGTGGCCGGCGGACCGGACGCGATCGCGGCGGTGATCACGGCCGACGGCACATGGGCCGGCGCGGTCGGGATCGACGGCCCGAACAGCCGTGCAGCCGAGCCAACGGACGAGTTCGGGTTGGCGAGCGTCAGCAAGATGATCTCGGCCGCTCTGATCCTCAGGCTGGCCGAGCAGGGAAAGCTCGACCTCGATGCGCCCCTTGCCTCGTACCTCACTGGGATGAAGGTCGACGCCAACGGCGCGACCGTGCGCCAGGCGCTGGCGATGCGCTCCGGCCTCGGCGACACCGTCAGCGGAGCCATCGACGCCGCGCTCGCGGCCTGTGATACCCCACTCACGACCGAGGCGGTCCTGGCGACGATTCCCGCGCCACTCGAGCCGCCCGGCGACACATATCGCTACTCGAATCCGACCTTCAAGCTCCTCCATTTCGCCGCGGAGGCGGCCGCCGGCAAGGCGTATGGCGACGCGTTGAAGATCGAAGTACTCGACCCGACCGGCACGGGTGACCGAATCCTGCTCCAGGGCCCGGATCGGTCGCCGCCACAGCCGTGGGCCCTGCCGATCGCGTCGCACACGGGCTCACTCGATCCGGCGACGTTCGGGACCGGCGGGACGCTGCCGTGCCTCGGCTTCTCCACGCTCTCGCTGAGCGCGTCTGCGATGGCCGGCGATGCGCCGAGCGTCGCCCGGTTGGGCTGGGAGCTCTTCGCCGGCAAGGTCCTCGAGCTCGAATCGCTCCAGACGATGACGACCGTCGATGAAGCGGGCCATGGCCTCGGCATCGACCGCATCAACTTCGGTGACGACGTCGGCTATGGCCACACCGGGTCGATGCCGGGATACGCCGCGCTCCTGGTCGTCCTCCCGCAACGTCAGGTCTCGGTTGCCTTCTTCATCAATGACGACCAGGGTGACGTCACGTCTGGCGCCCGCAAGCTGGTCGCCGCGCTCGTACCCTGATCGGCTGCCGCTCGACGGCCAGATTGTGAGCGGCGATCGGCGCCCGTCAGCGGGCCATCATCCTCCTGGAGCCGATCCGTCTGGGCCAGATCGTCGGCGAGCTCGTCATGGTCGCGGGTGTTCTGCTGACGAGGCGGCGACCA
>JANMPL010000361.1:0-1617 GCA_031369845.1 Chloroflexota bacterium | reverse complement strand
GCCGGCGGACCTGCCGAACCGACAGCCCGAGGATGGCTGCCGCCGTGTCGTGGTGCAGCTCGCCCGCCAGCACATGGTCAGCACCAACAGGCGCTGCTGGGCTCGAGTATCCAAGGTGATTGCCTCCCTCGTCTCCATGGGATCGAGGGTGACAAAGTCGCTGTCCGCTTAACTCGGACAGAATCGCTGTCCGTTCACAGGACGAGTACAGAGGGTTGACACGCCGCGCCCGGAGGGAATAGCATCAACTTCCGTTGATATAAATCGTCGTTGATGCGACGTGTTCGCCGACTCGGAGAACCGCCCCCTGTCCCCCTCACCCGCCCGGATCCGTTCGACCATCGCCTCGGTCGTCGACCAGCCCGACGAGCTCCGCGAGCTGCGGATCGTCCACAAGGCACTCGCCGACGTCAATCGGCTCCGCATCGTCCAGCGCCTCGCCTATGGCGACGCATCGGTGACGGACCTGATCGAGGAAGTCGGCCTGTCGCAGCCGCTCGTCAGCTGGCACATCGGCCGGTTGCGCGCCGCCGGGCTCGTTGCGACCCGGCGCAACGGCCGCGAGACGACCTGCAGCCTCCGTCCCGAGGCGTTCGAGGCGTTCGTCGCGCGGGAACGGACGATCCTCGGCCTCGCCGCCGCTCCGGGAACAGGTGCGCCGCGGAGCGCCGCCTCGTGATCGGCTCGATCGTCAGCCCGGAACTCCGTCAGCGCGTCCGCGGCTTCGCGACGCCGATCGCCGTCGGCTTTGGACGGCTGGGTCTGAGCCCGAACCACCTCACGTTGATCGGTTTCGGTATCGCGATCGTCGCCGCCGTCGCGGCGGGCACCCAGGCGTGGCTCGCGGCGGGTCTCCTCCTGATCGTGGGGGGCGTCTTCGACCTGTTCGACGGGGCACTCGCCCGGGCAACAGGCAAGGCGTCGAAGCTCGGCGCATTCATGGATTCGGTCTTCGACCGGGCCGGTGAGGGCGTCGTCTATGTCGGCATCGTCGCCGGTTGCCTCGCCGCAGGCTTCGACGCCGGCGCGGTCCTCGCGGCGGCGGCCATGGCCGCGGCCTTCATGGTCAGCTACGTCCGGGCGAAATCCGAGAGCCTCGGGTTCACCGCAGGTAGCGGCATGGCCGCCGTCGGCCTGGCGCCCCGAGAGGTTCGGATCCTGATTCTCACCGCCGGCCTGATCGTGGCCGGCCTTCTCGGTGGGGTCCTTGCCGGCAACGATCCCCGCAAGATGGCGTTGTGGGACTGGTGGAGCGCCGGTCGGCCGGCCCTCGCCGCCGCCCTCGCCCTGATCACGATCCTAGCCACCATCACCGCCATCCAACGCATCGTCCACGTCATCCGCCAATCCCCCCAGGAGTAGGCAACCAGCAGATGGAGCACCAGGTGAGCACAACGAATGGCAAGAACGGGCACACGCCCGGCAAGAAGATCCGCGTCGCGATCGTCGGCGTCGGGAACTGCGCGAGCAGCCTCGTCCAGGGCCGCTACTACTACGAGAACGCCAAGGCAACTGACTTCGTGCCGGGCCTCATGCACGTCGACCTGGGCGGCTACCACGTCCGCGACATCGAGTTCGTCGCCGCCTTCGACATCGACAAGAACAAGGTCGGCAAGG
>JANMPL010000482.1:0-1708 GCA_031369845.1 Chloroflexota bacterium | reverse complement strand
CCGCGTCCTCTCGGCCGAGCTGAACCGGGTTGCCAGCCACGCGCTGTTCCTCGGCTGGATGGCCCTCGACCTGGGCGGCCTCACACCGATCCTCTGGTCGTTCATCGAGCGGGACGAGATCGTCGACATGCTGGCCTCGCTCACTGGCCAGCGGATGCTGTTCAACTACTTCCGGATCGGCGGCGTGAACGGCGATCTGAACCACGAATTCATGAGCCGGCTTGGCGACTGGATGACCCGGGCGACGAATCAGATCGAGGCGAACCTGGGGCTGCTCAACGAGAACGAGATCTTCGTCCGCCGGATGCGAGGCCTGGGGCGCATCGACACGGCGACTGCGCTCCGGATGTGCATGACCGGGCCGAACCTACGGGCCACGGGCGTCCCATTCGACGTCCGCCGCGCCCATCCGTACTCGGTGTTTCCGGAGCTCGACTTCGACATTCCGACCCGTGACGAGGGCGACTGCCTCGCCCGCTACCTCATCAGGATCGACGAGATCCGGCAGAGCATCCGGATCATCGACCAGTGCCTCCACCAGATGCCCGACGGGCCCGTCATCGCGAAGCTGCCGCGGCTCCTGCGCCCGCGGCCCGGTCGGGCCTACGCGGCCGTCGAGGGGCCGCGCGGCCAGTACGCCGCCTACGTGGTCAGCGACGGCACCGACCAGCCGTTCCGAATGCGGATCCACGATCCGTCGTTCATCCACCTCCAGTCGGTCGGGCTGCTCACGCCCGGCAACCTGATCGCGGACACGATGGCGGTCATGGCGAGCCTCGATCCGATCATGGGGGGAGTTGATAAATGAAGCGCCACATGGGCGCGTCGAGGCCGAGGCGCCGGCGAGCACGTGAGCGAGCGCACTCGAACGTGCGTGAGCGAGCGCGCGCAGCCGGCAACGCGGGCATCGGCCGCCCAGGGGGCGCGCTGTGACTGCGGCCGCGCGAACCTGGGGCCGGCTGACGCTCGCGGGCAAGATCGTCTTCACGCTCGTCCCGATTCTCCTCGTGCTCGGGATCGGGCTGCTCCTCGTCGTCATCGTCTTCGGGAAGGGGATCCTCGACTTCCTTGCGACGAACCTCTGGCTCGTCCGGTTCGTGGTCGCGGCGACCGCGGTCCTGCTGATGAGCATTCCGACGGCCTTCCTGATCATCTACATGGAGATGAAGATCATCGCCCTGATGAACCTCCGGATCGGGCCGGATCGGGTGGGGCCGTTCGGATCGCTGCTGTCGGTCGTCCACGGCCTCAAGGTGCTCGCAAAGGAGGACTTCAGCCCGACCGGGGCCGATCGACTCGTCTTCACCCTTGCGCCGGTCGTCGTGTTCATGGCGACGGTCATGAGCCTGCTGGTCATCCCGTTCGCCCCCGGCCTGTTCGGCCAGGACATGAACATCGCCCTGCTGTATTTCTTCGCCATCGGTGGAATGACCGTCGTCGGCCTGATGATGGCCGGCTGGGCGAGCTTCAACAAATACTCGCTGCTGGGCGGACTGCGGTCGGCGGCCCAGATCA
The DNA here is from genome assembly GCA_031369845.1 of Chloroflexota bacterium. Taxonomy (GTDB): domain Bacteria; phylum Chloroflexota; class Limnocylindria; order Limnocylindrales; family CSP1-4; genus CF-46. The sequence goes on along the minus strand of JANMPL010000482.1, from coordinate 193 downwards.
TCAGCTACGAGATCCCGCTGACGCTTTCGGTTGTCGGGCTGCTGATGCTCGCCGGGACGATGAGCCTCAACCAGATCGCCCTCAACCAGGCCGGCTGGTTCACCGACTGGTACGTCTTCCAGCAACCGCTTGGGGCGCTGATCTTCTTCATCGCCGCGACGGCCGAGGCCAACCGGACGCCGTTCGACCTGAC
>JANMPL010000295.1:0-2720 GCA_031369845.1 Chloroflexota bacterium | reverse complement strand
GCCACGTACACACCTCCGGCTCCGGGACCCCTCCACGAATCTAGCCATGCAACGCCGCCGCGGGGGTACGCATACCAAGGACCGCCACCCGCCATCTCGCCCGTCTCGCCGGGCTGGTCCTTGGCTTTGTCCTTGTTGCCGGCCTGGCGCCCGCGAACACCGACGCCGCGGCGGCGTTCACGCTCGACGTCTACTTCGGCAGCGGCTACGAGCACCAGGTGGACGACCGAACCTGCACCGCGGCGTCGACCGCGATGATGCTGAACTTCATCGCCGGCAGGGATCTCGGCCTCAGCCAGATGAGCATCCTGCAGTACGAGCAGCCGCGCGACGCCCTCAACGACAAGAAGCAGCGGGGCTCCGACCCGCTCGGCTGGTCGAAGGCGCTGACGTACTTCGCTCCCCGGACCGGCGCCTCATTCACGTACAACTGGGAGGCCTACACCTCCGAGTACGCCGCGCTCAAGCGGGCCGCCAAGCAGATCGCCGTCACCCGCAAGCCGGTCGGGCTCGCGGTCTGGAACGGCCGACACGCCGCCGTGATGACCGGCTTCGAGGCAAGTCGCGACCCGCGCCTCGGTGCGTTCACCCTGACGCACGTCTTGATCAGTGACCCCTCCGGTTCCAGCCACAAGCGTTACTCGGCCGCCGGCAGCCCGCTCGATCCGTATCTCGAGCTCGATGCGACGCCGGCGTACGACAAGGCCTGGTACAGGAACTATGTGATCGTCGTGCCGCAGAGCACGTACACCCCGCCGGCGCCAGCCCCGACAAGGCCTGTCGGCATGGTCGTCCCGGTCCGCTAACCGGATGGACTAGCCCTCGACGAACACGACGTCGAGGCGGCGCGGGCCGTGGACGCCCTCGACGCGCTGCAGCTCGATGTCGCTCGTAGCCGACGGGCCGCTGATCCACGTCTGCGGCCGAGTCGGCTCGAGGCGGGCCAGGGCTTCCGGCACGCTGCCGACCACCTGGCTCGCCATCACGACACATACGTGAAGATCCGGCAGCAGGCTGAGGGCCCGCCGGCCCTGGCCTGCCCTTCCGTCGAGGATGATCGTCCCGGTCTCTGCGATCGCGACCGCGCAGCCGGTGATGACGCCGTCGAGTTGGTCGAGGTCGCCGAACGATAGCGGCGGATCGTCGCCGACAAGCTCGACATCCACCCCGGCCAACCATCCGTCCGGGATCCCGGCGGGAGTGGCCACGCGCCGCGCGGGGCGCTTGGCGAGCACCGCGGCGATGCTCGCCGAGAGCTCTGCGACGGTCGTCCGATGAACGGTCGCCCGATAGTCGCTGACCCGCTCCACGAAGAGCTCGGCGATGTCCGTTCCCGCGGGAAGGGTGCGTTCGTAGTCCCGCGGGATCGCGACCGCGGTCGGCCCATCCCCAAGTGCCTCGCGAATCCGGGTGAGGATAGCCTCGCGGGCCTGACTCGACGCCATCACTCTCCCTTCCCGCCGTCGCTGCGACGCCACCAGGCGCGAAACGATTCGCGCGCCGGAGCCTTCAGGTCGCGTGCCCGGAACCACGCCCCGACCGGCCCGGGCCCGGGGATCCGGCGCAGCATTCCGCGCCGGCCGAACACAAGCCCGCCGAGTCCGGCGGCTCGCTCGGCGAACCCGAGCCGTCGCGGGGTCCGCAGCGTCCACGCGGCCGTGCGCATGCCGATGGCCTCCGGGGTGGGCAGTCGGTGGGTCGCCTCGGACTGGCGGACCACCTGGCCCCGCAGGTGGACGAGGACCTCGGGGATATCGATCCGGACGGGGCAGACGTCGAAGCACGCTCCGCACAGCGACGAGGCGAACGGCAGCGAAGCGGTCTGCTTGTCGACCGGATGCTTGGCGATCCCGCGCAGTTGGGGCGTCAGGATCGCCCCGATCGGGCCCGGATAGACCGAGCCGTAGGCCTGACCACCCGTCCGCTCATAGACCGGGCACACGTTCAGGCAGGCGGAGCACCTGATGCATCGGAGCGCCTGCCGGCCGACCGTATCCGACAGTACGTCGGTTCGGCCGTTGTCGAGAAGGATCAGGTGAAATGCTTGTGGCCCGTCACCTGGCGTCACGCCCGTCCAGATCGACGTGTACGGGTTCATCCGCTCCGCCGTCGACGAGCGCGGCAGCAGCTGGAGGAACACCTCGAGGTCGCGCCAGCTCGGGACGAGCTTCTCGATCCCCATCACCGTGATGAGGACTTCGGGCAGGGTCAGGCACATCCGTCCGTTGCCCTCGGACTCGAGGACGACGACTGTCCCCGTCTCGGCGACCGCGAAGTTGGCGCCGGAGACCGCCACTCTCGCCCGGAGGAACTTGTCGCGCAGGTGGAGGCGCGCGGCCTCGGCGAGCTCTCCGGGGTCGTTCGTGAGCCCCGCCGGGGCGGGCCGCCCGACGCGTCCCATCTCGTCGATGAAGATGTCCCGGATCTCGGTCCGATTGCGGTGGATCGCCGGCACCAGGATGTGCGACGGCAAGTCGTGGCCGAGCTGGACGATCATCTCGGCGAGATCGGTCTCCCAGACGTCGATCCCTTCCTGGCGAAGGGCCTCGTTGAGTTCGATCTCCTGGGTCGCCATCGACTTGACCTTGACGACCTCCCTCGCCCCGTTGGCGCGGACGATCTCCGCGACGATCGCGTTGGCCTCGGCGGCGTCGCGCGCCCAGTGGACGGTGCCGCCCGCGGCGGTCACGGCGCGCTCGAGCTGATCGAGCAGCGCGGGC
>JANMPL010000275.1:0-2733 GCA_031369845.1 Chloroflexota bacterium | reverse complement strand
GCCACGTATCCGTCGTTCCTGTACTTCAACAAGGACCTCTTCGACGAGGCCGGCGTGCCGTACCCACCGACGAAGGTCGGGGACATGTACGAGGGCAAACCGTGGGATATGGACGCGGTCCGCGCATTGGCGATGAAGCTGACCGTCGACGCGAGCGGCAACGACGCCACGAGCTCAGCTTTCGACGCCAGCAACGTGGTCCAGTGGGGCTTCGATATGCAGTACGCGGACAACAGTCCGCTGGCCGAGACCTCCCTCTTCGGCGCAAGCTCGTTCGTGGCCGCAGTCGGCAAGACCGCCCAGATCCCGGAGCAGTTTTCGACCGGGGAGATGTGGTACAACGACGGCGTCTGGAAGGATCACTTCATCCCCAACGCGAACCAGATCAACAGCGACCTGCTCGACAAGGGCAACGAGTTCGAATCGGGCAACCTGGCGATGAACGAATCGCACAGCTGGTTCACCTGCTGCATCTACCCCGCGGCACCGGCTGCGCCGAAGATCAAGAACTTCGGCTTCGCCATCGCCCCTGCCTACAACGGAACGATCACGGCCAAGCTCCACGCCGACACGTTCAGCCTCCTCAAGAGCACCAAGGTGCCTGACGCGGCCTTCACGGCCATGACCGCCCTTGTTGGCTCAGGCGAGCTGCTCACCCTGTACGGAGCGTTTCCAGCGGATCCCAGCAAGCAGACTGCGTTCTTCGAGGCCACGAACGCGAACTTCCCGGGCGTCACCCTCGACTGGTCCGTCCCGCAGGCCATGCTGTCCTATCCCGACATACCGAATCACCAGTCGTTCGTCCCGAACTATGCGAAGGCCAAGGCCGCCTGGCAGGCCTTCCAGAACAAGTACCGGACCACTCAAGGCGGCGTCGACGTCGATGCCGAGCTCGGAACGCTGAAGACGACCCTCCAGGGCATCTTCGACGAAGTGGCTCCGTAAGCCGGCTCCTCACCATCTGGCCCCCTCGGCATCCCCAGGCCGAGGGGGCCTACGATCCGAAAATGGAGCCGCGTAACGAGATGACGGACTCGACCGAAGCTCTCGTCGTCCCGGTCACCCAGCTCGGCAGACCCCGCTGGCACTCCACGCCGTCGAGGCGCGAGTCGCTTTGGGGCGTCGTCTTCATCGGCCCATGGCTCGTCGGCCTCGTGTTGCTGACGGCCGGGCCGATGATCGCCTCGCTGGTCCTCTCGCTGACGGACTTCGACCTGGTCCACCCCGAAGCGGTTCGCTTCATCGGCATCGACAACTACGTCCGGATGATCTCCGACCCGAACGTCCTGAAGTCGCTCATCGTCACGTTCCGCTTCGCGATCATCGCGATCCCCGTCACGATGGCGGCCAGCCTCGGGGCGGCGTTGCTGTTGAACAGCCCGAAACTGCTGGGGCGCAACGTCTTTCGGACCCTCTTCTACATGCCGATCCAGATCCCGCTCGTCGCGAGCACGCTCGTCTGGATCGGATTCCTCAACACGGAGACGGGCTGGCTCAACGCCATCCTCGGGTTCGTCGGATTGCCCGAGCCGGACTGGATCAACAGCGAGACCTGGATCTACCCGGCGCTCTCACTGATCGGCCTGTGGGGCATCGGCAACTTCATGCTGATCAACCTCGCCGGGCTGCAGTCGGTACCGACCGAGCTGTATGAAGCGGCCCGGATCGACGGCGCGGGCGCCTGGAAGATGTTCCGGCGGATCACGATTCCGCTGATGTCGCCGATCCTGCTCTACAACCTCGTCATCTCCCTGGTCGTGACGTTCCAGTACTTCACCCAGGCGTACACGATGACGAACGGCCGCGGCGACCCCAACAACGCCACCCTGTTCATCAACCTCGACCTGTTCAGGGAGGCGTTCACCTTCAATCGGATGGGTTATGGAGCCGCGATCGCCTGGCTCCTGTTCGTCATCGTGATGCTGCTCACTATCGGCATCTTTCTCCTCGCTCGGAAGCGTGTCTACTACGCCGGGAGCGATCGATGACGGCGGCGTCGACTCCGCGGCTCCGGTCGTTCGGCGACGGCGGGCCGATTGCGAAGAGCTACCGGCGCTACCTCGGGCGGGCGTCCGTGACGATGCTCGCGCTCATCGTGTTGAGCGCCTACCTCCTGCCGCTGGCCTACATGGTCACCACGGCGTTCCAGCAGGCCGGCCAGGCGTCGACACCAGGTGCGCCGATCTACCCGGCGGCGCCGCTTACCGCCACGTACCAGGGTGAGACGTACCCGATCTACGCGGTACCGATCGACGGAGTTACGCGCAACCTGTTGCTCGTCGAGAAGGGTCGCGAAGACAGCACGTTCATCGATCCGGCGGATCCGACGGGGACGCAGATCCAATGGCACGGCCGGTGGCGGACCCTCGATCAGGCGTTCACGTTCGCCCCCGAGGTCGCGAACTTCACGACCGCCTGGTCGCAGCTCAACTTCCCGCGGCTGCTCTTCAACACGGCCGCGATCGCCCTGCTCAGCACGCTCGGGGCGGTGATCTCGTCGGCGCTCGTCGCGTACGGATTCGCGCGCTTCCGGTTTCCTGGTCGAAACGCACTGTTCATCGTCCTGATCGCCACGATCATCCTGCCGTTCCAGGTCACGCTGCTGCCGACATATGTCATCTTCACCAAGCTCGGATGGACCGGTACGTGGCTTCCACTGATCGTCCCGCACCTGTTCGCCAACGCCTATAACGTGTTCCTGCTTCGGCAATACTTCATGTCGATTCCGCGGGA
>JANMPL010000220.1:0-4164 GCA_031369845.1 Chloroflexota bacterium | reverse complement strand
TTCACCCCCGGCAGAAGTTGCTGCGGCTGCTGAGGGGTCGCCCGGCGGACCATCGCGCCCCACGTCACGGCGATCTTGTCGACCCCGATCTCGCGGAGCGCGACCTTGACGTTGCGCTCGATCTCGTCCTTGAGCGGACAGGCCGGGGTCGTCAACTCGATCGTGAACGCGACGTCCGCCCCGTCGATCGCGATCTCCTTGACCATGTTCAGGGTGACGATGTCGCGCCCGAGCTCTGGCTCCTGGACATTGCGGAGAGCGTCGAAGATGGCGCCTTCGGTGAGGGCGGGCATTGGCAGTTGGACCTCGGCGATCTCGGGATATCGACGGCACCCGCGTCGATATCGTCATCCTACTCCGGATTGCTTGCCGGGCCGCACGGAGCCGAGCCGGTGTGGACGAATGGCCGGGGCCGCGCCCGGACGAAGGCCGATCGACGTGCGAACTTCGGAGCGATTTCGTCGTTGCACTGCGAATCTCGCGCGCCAACCAACGTTGTCGGCGCGCACCTCGGATTGTTGACACTCGTGACCGGGGACACCTATCCTCGGCTGGCTGACGGTGATCAGGGGGTCCCCGCCGGACCGTGCCGTCCGAGGCGCACGCCGGCCGCACCCCGTCGTCGGTGTCCAGGGCATGTCGGGAGAGCCGTGAGTGTCTGAGGTCGGCGTCCGCCTCGTCGATGTCGTCAAGACATTCGGCGAAACGATCGCGGTCGATCACATCAACCTCGAGGTGCGCGACGGCGAGTTCTTCAGCCTGCTCGGGCCGTCGGGCTGCGGCAAGACGACGACCCTCCGGATGATCGGCGGGTTCGAGCAGCCAACGTCGGGTCTGATCGAACTTCAGGGCAAGGACGTCACCTGGCTGCCGCCGTACCAACGGAACGTCAACACCGTCTTCCAGAGCTACGCGCTCTTCCCCCACCTGACGATCTACGAGAACGTCGCGTTCGGCCTTCGCCGCAAGGGCGTGAAGGACAGCGAGATCAAGAGCCGCGTGTCCGACATGCTCAAGCTGGTCGAGCTGCCGGGGTACGAGAAGCGCAAGCCGAGCCAGATCTCGGGTGGCCAGGCCCAGCGCGTGGCCCTCGCCCGCGCCCTCATCAATCGGCCGGCGGTTCTCCTTCTGGACGAGCCGCTCGGGGCGCTCGACCTCAAGCTCCGCAAGCAGATGCAGGTCGAGCTCAAGCGAATCCAGCAGGAGGTTGGGATCACGTTCATCTACGTGACCCACGATCAGGAAGAGGCCATGACGATGTCCGATCGGATCGCCGTCATGCACGCCGGCCGGTACGAGCAGCTCGGCGACCCGGAAGGCCTCTACGAGCGGCCGACGACGCGGTTCGTCGCTGGATTCCTCGGGATCAGCAACCTGCTGCCGGCGACCCTTTCCGGGACGACCGACGGCTACGCGATCGCCTCGCTCGGCGATGACGCGCGGGTCCGGGTCCCAAAGGCGCTGGTGAACGGTCATCGCAATATCGAGGTCGGCGTCCGCCCGGAGAAGATCCGGATGCACAAGGAAGGTGCCGAGACGCCGGCCGGTTCCAACGCGATCGAGGGCACGGTCATCGACGCGTCGTACCTGGGGGTGTCAACGTCGTATGTCGTCGAGGCGCGCTCGGGGGCGCGCCTGACGGTCTACGAGCAGAACGTGGAGCGGACCGTGCACGGCTCGCTCCATCAGCCGGGGGAAACGGTTCGCCTGTCCTGGTCGCCTGATCACAGCTTCGTGGTCCAGGCCGACCCCGTCGTTACCAGTCCCGGTCCCGACTGACCGGTCCCGCCGACCCCCCACATTCAGGAGGAGACATGAACGAGCGCAGCAGCCGAACGACCCCCGATATCAGTCGGCGGCGATTCCTCCAGGGGTCGAGCCTGGTCGGATTCAGCGCCTTCCTCGCCGCATGCTCGACTCCCGGAACCGGAAGCGCCGCGCCATCGACCGGGGCGAGCGCGTCCGCGCCGGCGTCGACCGAACCCGAAGCGTCCCCGTCCTCGGTGCCGCAATCGCCGTCCGCCGAGCTCAACGTCGCCAACTGGCCGCTCTATATCGATACGGATGAGAACGACGACACCAAGCACAAGACTCTCGAGGACTTCAAAGCGAAGTACGGCACGACCGTGAAGTACTCCGAGGTCATCAACGCCAACGACGAGTTCTTCGGGACGATCCAGCCGGCCCTCCAGGCCAGCCAGGACACCGGCTGGGACCTCATCGTCCTCACCGACTGGATGGCCAGCCGGCTGATCCGGTTGGGCTGGGTCGAGCAGCTCGACCTCGCGAACATGCCGAACAAGGTCGCCAACATGCAGGACGTCTACAAGGGCGTCGACTTCGACCCGACGGACGACCACCACGCGCCGTGGCAGTCCGGCATGACAGGTCTCGGCTTTGACACCGTCGTGACGGGCGAGCTCACGAGCCTCGCCTCGCTGTGGGAAGCAAATCCGAAGTGGAAGGGCAAGGTCACCTTCCTGACGGAGATGCGCGACACGATCGGACTGACGCTGCTCAAGCTTGGCAAGAAGCCGACCGAAGCGACGCAGGCCGATGCCGACGCTGCGATCGCTGAGATCCAGAAGGCGATCGACGCTGGCATCATCCGGGCCTTCACGGGCAATGAGTACGCGGAGGACCTCGTCTCGGGCAACGTCGTCCTGGCCATGGCCTGGTCGGGCGACATCCTTGTCAAACAGGCCGAGAAGGAGACCCTCGCCTGGCACCTCCCTGACGAGGGCGGCATGCTCTGGACGGACAACATGCTGATCCCGAAGGGTGCCCAGCACAAGTACACGGCCGAGCTCTTCATCGACTTCGTCTACGACCCGCCGATTGCCGCTCAGATCGCCGCGTACGTCAACTACGTCACGCCGGTGAAGGGCGCAAAGGAGGCCATCGCGACCGACGCCGATCCAGATGTGGCCGCACTCTCAGAGAGCCCGCTCATCTTCCCGGCGGAGGACGTCCTCGCGAAAGTCACGATCTTCAAGACGCTGACCGAAGAGGACGAGAGCTACTTCAACGACAAGTTCTCGGCCGTAACCGGCAACTAGCAGGGCTGGCGGATATCCACCCGCATCGATGAACGTGCGCAAGAGGCTGATCGGACTCACGCCCTATTTGCTGCTTGCGCCCGGCATTCTCTGGCTGCTCGTCTTCTTCGTCTACCCGAGCATCCAGATGTTCATCAGCTCGTTCTGGTCGGGGACGCTCGAGAGCGGCTTCACGACCTCACTCGATAACTGGACGACCTATACGAAGGCCGTCGACCGATATTCGCCGCAGTTCCTTCGCTCGCTCGTTTACGGCGGCGCGGCGACGATCATCTGCTTTCTGATCGCCTATCCCCTCGCCTACACCATCGCCTTCCGTGGCGGTCGGTACAAGAACCTGCTGCTGTTCCTCGTCATTGCCCCGTTTTTCACGAGCTTCCTCCTCCGGACGCAGAGCTGGAAGATCATTCTGGGCGACGACGGGATCCTGTTCGGGCCGCTGAAGGACATCGGCCTGTTGCCGCCCGAGTTCCGCGTCCTGGCAACGCCGGCCGCGGTGATCGCAGGGATCGCCTACAACTTCCTGCCGTTCATGACGCTGCCGATCTACGTCTCCCTCGAGAAGATCGACGGCCGGCTCGTCGAGGCGGCGAAGGACCTGTACGCGGGGCCATGGCGACCGGGAGGAACGATCGCAGGCGCCGCCATCGGGGGGGTCGTCGGTGCGGGGCTGGGCGCGGCATTCAGCTACAACGTCGTGGTCCTGGCCGCGCTTGGCGCATTGATCGGCGTTGTCGTCGGCACGTTCTTCATCTCGCAGTCCTTCCTGCGGATCGTGCTGCCGTTGTCGCTGCCGGGCGTCTTCGCCGGGTCGCTGCTGACATTCATCCCGGCGATGGGCGACTTCGTCAACGCTGCGATCCTCGGCAACACCCAGACGCGGATGATCGGCAACGTCATCCAGAGCCGATTCCTCGAGAACAACGACTACCCGACCGCGGCCGCTTTGAGCTTCATCCTCATGGCAGCGATCCTCGCCATGGTCGCGATCTATGCCCGTGTCCTGGGCACCGAAGAGCTGACGAGCGCCCGATGAGCCAGGCCGTCTCATCCGGCTCGCCGGTCGGCCCGTCGTTCGCCCTCCGGGCCGGACGGTTCATTCACC
>JANMPL010000200.1:0-4778 GCA_031369845.1 Chloroflexota bacterium | reverse complement strand
CGTCCCGCTCGCCGACGTCGCCGATTGTGCCCGCGTCCTCGCCGCCTGGGTCGTGCAGGAGTTGGGCGCGGCCGAGAGAGGCTAGGTCAGCCCGGACGGCGGTCGGCCGGGACGAGCTTGGCGAGGGTGGTCCTCAGCGTCGCGAGCTCGCCTGGCGCGAGGTGGCACAGGAAGTGGTCGGAGATGCCCTGGACGTGGACCGGTAGGGCGCGCTCGAGGCGTTCACGACCGGCATCCGTCAGCGACGCCATCGACCCGCGGCGATCCGTCTCGCAGGCGGCCCGCGAGACGAAGCCCGCGGCCTCGAGCCTGTCCACCCGCCGCGTCATGCCGCTGCGCGACAGCAGCACGCTGTCGGCCAAGTCGCGCATCCGGAGCGTGCCGCCGGCGAAATGGAGCTGGGCAAGCACGTCGAAATCCGAGAGCGAGAGATCCTCGCGCTCCTCGAGCTCGGCGTCCAGTCGGCGGATCAACGTCGCGTGGGCGGTCAGGAACGTTCGCCCGGCGAGCATGCCGGGATCGTCAATCGGCAGAACTGAAGTGGTGACGGGCTCTTGTTGCACGCGCGACGTCCTTGTTGTAGTCGCAACGAGCATAGCAGCGGCCGGCTCGTCAGAGGCCGAGTGTCAGCACCTCGCGTGGGGCAGTCGACTCGTTTGAGGATCCCGTCAGAGGTGACGTGCCGTCGCTGCCAGTTGCCATCTCGACGTATCGACAAAGAGCATTCGCGAGGCGCATCTGGGCGGGCGTCCTTGCCCGGACTCGAAGCAGGTCTGGCGAGGCGGCGACGATCGTGATGCACCGCGCTCGGGATGTCGCGACGTTCAGTCGGTTGCGTGAGTACAGGAAATCCATGCCCCGCGGTGCCAGCTCCGGGTTGGATGTCGTCAGCGAGTAGATGCTGATCGGCGCTTCCTGACCTTGGAACTTGTCGACGGTCCCGACGCGAGCTTCGGGCGGAAGCCGCCGCTTGATCGCGCCGACCTGGGCGTTGTACGGCGCGACGATCAGGACTTCGTCCCAGGTCACGGGCCGCAGCGCGCCCTTCTCGTTGACCCACCGGGCGCCCGCCTCGACGATCGACCGAGCGACGCGGGCGACCTCGTCCGCCTCCTCGGGTGACTCGCTGTCCGCGCCGATCGTTGGGACTTCAAGGAGTCGCGGCCCGACTCCGTCACCCATCGCCATTCCCGGCGCATGGAGGCGCTGAATGACGAGGTGAGGCTCCGGCTCGAGACGATCGTCGTAGAACACCTCGGAGGTGAACGCGCAGAGATCTGGATGCAGCCGCCAAGTCGTTTCGAGGAAGAGGCCGCGGTCTGGGGGCATCGTCGCCTGGCTTGCGAGAACGTGGGCAAGCGCCGATTGGTCCGCTCCCGGAGGATGCGAGCCCTGCATCGGCTGATCGAGCTGCTGCGGGTCGCCGAGGAGCACCAGGCTCTCCGTCGCCCGTGAGATGGCCACGACGTTCGCCAGCGAGATCTGGCCGGCCTCGTCCACGAAGAGGACGTCGACCGCGCCGACCATCTTCGACGACGCCCACAGCCACGAGGTCCCGGCGGCGAGATTGGCGCGACCGTCGTCGAGCTGGGCGCGGATGTCGCTCGCGTCCTTGCCCCGGATCACTCGTTCGTCGTCCAGGACCTGCTCCTTTTCGCCCTTCTGGACGATCCGGACGCCCACAGCAGGTTCTTCCGCGGCGGCCTTGAGCACCGCCTTGAGCAGGTTGCCGATGACCTTGTGGCTCGTCCCGGTGATGCCGACGCGCTTGCCGGCCGCGAGCAGCGTGAGGATCATCCGGGCGCCGCTGTAGGTCTTGCCCGACCCCGGCGGTCCCTGGATCGGGAGCGTCGTCCGATCGAGGGTCAAGGCGAGCCGACGGGCGGCCGCGAGGTCGGTCTCGCCCAAACGGCCGAGGTCTTCGCCGGGCGCCTGACCGACCCGCGGTGGCAGGCCTCGGAGCAGGTCTCGCGCCGCCTGATAGGGTCCATCGCCGTCGATGCGGTTCTCGGCGACCCATTCGCCGATCTCGATCAACGACGCCTGGTGGTCGACCGTCCGGACCCAGTTCAGCGGAACGATCGCTCGGGGATGGGCCTTGTCGAGCGATCGACGGAGGTCGACCGTACCGGCCGCCGCATCGGCCGTTGCTCCCTCGCCGACGACCCAGGTGAATGGGCTGTCGTTTATCCGGGCCTGTTTCTGCGCGGGGTCATAGACCTCACCTCGCCCAAGGTCGAAGTCTTGCGGCGGAAATGCGTAACGCCACGTCTGCTTGCCGTTCTTGGGCTCGTCGATCGGGCCGACCGGCTCGAGCATCCCGATCGGCTCGTCCTCGTCGACGAGCTGCTCGGCCGTGAGGTCCATCAGGTGGTGGAACTCCCACCACATCGACTTGTCCTCGCGCCGGTGCCAGCCGAGGAGCTGCCCCAGGAGCCAGCTGCCGTGTTCCTCCGGCGATCGATCGGCTCGATCGACCGGGACGACGTCGGGTCCGGCGAGCCGTTCGACGAGTGCCTGTACGCGGGCCTGTGCCTCGGTCAGCTCGGCCGGCACCGAATCGACCCGCGGTGCGGGCCGCGGCACCGGTTGGCCGGTGAGGTTCTCCAACTCATGGCGCAGCTCCTCGAGCCAGGCCTGAAGCTCCTGGTTGCTCACGACGTCGTCGCGGTTGTAGGCCTCGATCCGATCGAGATGGTCCGAAGACGGCCGCTCGCCTTCGCCGAGCTCGAGCCATTGCTCGAAGGCGACGATGCTCGATCCCGCATCGCGCAGGTCGATTTCCCGGACGAACCCGTAGAACTGTTCCATCTTCTTGATCGAGTAGCTCTCGACCGACGCGCGAAGGGACTGCCGTACGGCGCGCAGCAGGTCGACCAAAACGGCGCCGCGGAGGAGCCGATCGACCTCGTCTTCGCGGGTGCCGTAACGACCCATCAGCCGCTTGAGGGCGGTCGGCTCGTACGGGGCGTAGTGGTAGACGTGGAGGGCGGGATCCGCCGCGAGTCGCTCGCCGATGAAGTCCATCAGCCGTTCGAACGCCTGCTGCTCCGCGGCGAGCGTGAACTCCCCGTTCTCGTCGCGGGCCCAGAACGCGTGGAACGTTCCGTTCGCTTCCAAGACACCGAACAGGTAATCGAGGCCATCATCGAACGCATACGGGTCGCCCTCAATGTCGAAATAGAGATCGTTCGGCGACGGGGGCGGGAGGGTCGCGAGGCCACGCTCGAGGTCGGCCGGGTTGCCGGGTCCAGGCAACAGGAGCTCGTATTTCGGGCGACCCTCGAGCCGGCCCTCCAGCTGGATCCGAGCCTGCTCGCGGACTCGGACGAGGGCACCCTCGCCGGTTCCCTCGATCGGGGGGACGACAGGCAGCTCGAGGCGCCCGAGATCCGCCAGGGTCTTCGTACCGTGGCCGCTCAGAGCCCTTCGCTGGCGCGCCGAAATGCCCGCGACGAGACTTAGGTGGTCGTCGGCGCGGCGTCGCGCGACGCACTCGACGACCCAGCGGCAGACGTCGCAATGATCGACGGGTTCTGGGTACGTATGGGCTGGTGGGTAGAGCGCGGCCACCTCGTCGGTCATTGCCCGGACGAATCGATCGCGTGCTGATCGGTAGTACGCCATGTAGTCGTCTACGCGGAGGCGCACAACCTCTCTCGCGCTTCCGCCGAGCGCGACGTACAGCCACTCTGGCCGGACTCCCTGAACGGCCTCCAGGAGGTCGATGTAGGTGCAGATCTGCAGCACGGCGCTGGCCTTGACGTGCCGTGCCAGCTTTGTGTCTGCCACCTCGTAGTGATAGGGCCCGAAATGGGACGGCCTCGTCGCATCCTCAACGCGCAACAGGAAGTCCGCGTGGCCCCGCCAGGTCCCGTCGAAGAACGTCGCCTGGTAGATCACATCCGCGCCGGAGGCCATGGCCGCGACCGTTTCCGCGGCGGCTGCGCGGAGCTGGTCGCCGCGGTCCTCGATCGAACCGTCAAGCTCGACCGTTACGGCGCTGCGACCCTGCGCCATCAAGTCGGCGAGGTAGCGTTTCTCGTGCTCGAATCCGCGCTTACGGATGATGTCGAGCTCCGGGTCGTCCCGCATCGGGCGCTTCACGAGCCCCGCCAACGAGGCCCGCTCGAGCTGCGTCAGGTGCTCGCACGCGAGGTAGGCGACCAGATCAGTGGCCGCGTAGACCTGGCGGCCGTCGATCGTCTGCACGCGTCAACCATACCGACCAATCGCGTCAGGTTGCGTGTCGCAGCCCTGCGACGCCATTTGCTCCGATTTAGAACGCCGGCCGAAGTCACTCCCGTTTCAACGAACATTTCGAGATCGGACTCCGAATCCGGACGATCGGGCGCCAGGGAAGTGAATTCGCGCGACGTTCGATTTCGGAGCATCGACCCCCCGGCCGGCGCTACGCTGGCGCGGTGAATGACAAGCCGGAGCCGGGTTCGTCCAATCCCTGGTCGTCGCCGTCGCGCGAGAAACTCATCGATCGCCAGATCCGCGAGGCGCAGGAGGCTGGAGCGTTCGACGACCTGCCGTTCCAGGGCGAGCGGCTGCCGCTCGTCGATGACTCGGCGGCAGGGGACTGGGCCATTGCCTATCGGGTGCTCAAGGGCGCCAACTTCGCACCTCCTTGGATCGAGACCGACAAAGAGGTTCGTGGGCTTTTGGCTCGACGCGATGCCATTCTGGAGCGGGCGGCGACATCGTCCTCGCACGAGAGGGACCGGGCGGAGCTGCAACGGATCGTGGAAGCCGCCAATCGGGCGATCATG
>JANMPL010000198.1:0-3075 GCA_031369845.1 Chloroflexota bacterium | reverse complement strand
CTTCAAGCAGGTCGTCGACGCGATGGGCGGGGTCACGATCAACGTCCAGTTCCCGGTCCTCGACGAGGAGTACCCGTCGGACACGGGTCGCGTGTCACGCGTCTATATCCCCTCCGGCCTCCAGCACATGACGGGAGCCGAAGCGCTCGTGTACGCCCGGTCGCGTCACAGCGGCGCGGGCGACTTCGACCGCGGGGCTCGGCAGCAGCGGGTGCTGACGTCGCTCCGCGAACAGGCCGACATCGCAAACCTCATCCCCCGGATTCCGGAGCTCACGGCCGCGGTCAAAGCGACCGTCCGGACCGACATCCCGCAGGAAGAACTAGGCAAGCTGGCCGGCCTGGCGGGGAGCGTGGACACCCGGAACATCCGCTCCTACGTGTTCTCGTACCCGCGTTATGGGACGCAGCAGACGGTCGGCACGTACAAGTACTTCCCGGACGTCAAGAAGATCCGCGCCGCGGTCTCCAGTGCCTTCGAGGTCGATCCCCAGCTCGAGGCGCGGCGCGAGGCGCTCAGCGAGGAAGGCGCCTCGGTCTGGGTCCTGAACGGTTCGGGCAGGCAGGGCCAGGCGAGCAACGTCGCCGCCTACCTCGAGTACTACGGCCTCAGCGCGTCCGCCCCGGCGCAGAACCCTCCCGCGGTCCCGCCGGCGACCCGCATCGTCGTCTACAACGGCACCGAGACCGACCTCACCTCGACGGTCGAGTTCCTCGAGGCGCTGTTCAAGACGAAGGTGGTCCTCGAAACCGATCCGGCAGCGCGAGTCGACATCATCATCACGACCGCCAAATCGACCGCGGACCTCATCCCACCGGCGGCGCCTTAACCTGCAGTCCGCGCCCCGTCCGACCCGCCGGGTCAGGCCGGAGCGATCTCCGTCAGCCAGTGGCTGTACTCCGGCAGCCGACCGCGGACCGCGTCGAAGTAGCGCTCCCGGACAAGTCTGCCGATCGGTCCGACCTCGCCCGACCCGACAGGCCGGTGGTCGATCTCGACGACCGGCGAGATCTGGACGCCGGTGCCGCACAGGAACATCTCGTCGGCGATGTAGAGCTCGGAGCGGTCGATCGAGCGGATCTCGACGGGGATCTTCTCGTTGCGCAGCAGCTCGACGATCGCCTTGCGCGTGACGCCCTCCAGGATGTCGTCGGTCACCGGGGGCGTGATCGCGACGCCGTCGCGGACCATGAACAGGTTCGCGGCCGACGCCTCGTTGACATGGCCGTCGGCCGTGAGCACGATCGCCTCATCGAAGCCGTTGAGCTCCGCTTCCGACTTCTGGAACGCCATGTTCACGTAGCCACCGACGATCTTGCCCCGGGCAGGCAGTGCCTCGTCGGCGTTGCGCCGCCACGACGACGACATCACGCGGACACCCTTCTCGGTGTCGATGTAGTTCCCGAACGGGATCGTGATGATGTAGAGCTCGTTCTCGAGGTGGTGGAGCCGGACCCCGATTGCCTTCGTCGACTTGTAGAACGAGGGGCGGACGTAGACGTCCTCGCGGAAGCCGTTCCGTCGGATCGTCTCGACGATGAGCCGGGTCAACTCATCGACCGAGGGCACGTCCTTCATCATGAGGATTCGACACGACTGGCGGATCCGCTCGACATGCTCCCTGAGCTTCAAGCCGTAGAGCTTGCCCTGCTCCTCGTTCCAGTAGGCGCGAATCCCCTCAAACGTCGCCGTCCCGTACATGAACGCATGGGTCATGATGCTGACCTTGGCATCCCGCATCGGGACGAACTTGCCCTCGAAGTAGCAGATGAGGCTCTCGAGGTCTGGTGCGGCCGTTGCAGCCGCGGCCGGTGCCGGCGTTGCGGCCGCGGCGGGCGCCTTCGTCGGAGCCTGCGCCTGAGACGTTTTCTGGGTCAGCATGCGAACGGCGCTCCTGCGTGGATCGGCGGTTCGAGTCGCCGTGGAAGGGTCGTCGGACGTTCGGCCGAGTATATCAGCGGCCACCGAGCCGACCACCCCGTGCCCTTGGAACGCTGGGCGTTCCTACGGACGCCGGAGGCGCCTGTTGTTGGCGGATTCGGGTCGTTCCTCCGCTAGTCGGAACGTCAGGCGCGCCAGATAGCGAACGAGTCGCTGATCCGGGCCTTCCTTCGCCCGCTTGAACGCCCGGCGTGCGGAGGGCCCTTGGTTCGTCCGACGGGCCAAGCGTCGGCCGGACTGGTCTGGCGACGACCGAATCGCGGCGTCCACCGACGGATGGTCCGCCCCGCGAGCCAATCGTCGATGGACCCGGTTGATTCGGGCTGGCGGCGGCCGCTCCATCGTCGTTTGGCACGCCTGAGGGTCCAGTCGTCGGCACAGAGGGCCCGAAGCCGACGTTTGGTGCGCCCGACGAACCATCGATCGTGGACGGGCGAGGCGCGGCCTGGCCCGTGCTCGCCAGCCATCTGGTCCGGCTTGCGGAGCGCTCGGCGGATGAAAGGTCGAAGTCGGGCCGGCGTGCGAGCTCCGCTCGCTCCTTGGTCCGGCTACCGGACCAGCAGATCCTCGACGAGTGGCGTCCAGATGACCCGGTCGTCGGCGGTGATCGCCAGGGCGCCGTAGCCGGCGTGGTCGGCGACCCAGGCCAGGCCGTCGAGGCCGAGCACGAACGCGGTTGTGGCGTAGGCGTCGGCCCAGGTCAGGCTTGGCCCGACGACGGTCACGCTCTGCAGGCCGATCGGCGCCTCGCGCGAACCGGGATCTCGGATGTGCGCACCGCGCTCGTACGTGGCGGAGGTCGCGACGGCCAGATCCGACACGCCGAGGCCCGCGGCCACGCGATCAATCTCACGCGGGTGGCGGATCCCAACGAGCCATCCCCTGCCGGGTTCGGGCTCACCGCGGGCCACGACGTCGCCGCCCGCGTCGATCGCGAAGTCCCGCAGACCGGCGGCATCGAGCTCATCGGCCGCGCGCTGAACCGCCCAGCCCTTGACCAGCCCGCTCGGGTCGAGCCGACCGTCCGACGACCAGTGTCGCGCGTCGAAGGCCCCGCCCGAGTCGACGCGCATCGCCTCGCACATCGCCAGCACAGCGCGGACATCCGGGTGGGCGTCGCGCTCGGTCAGCGTC
>JANMPL010000184.1:0-5400 GCA_031369845.1 Chloroflexota bacterium | reverse complement strand
TAGAACTCGGGGAAGCCGTAGTCGGCGAAGCGGAAGTAGCGCAGGTCGATCCCGCGTAGCTTGGCCTCAACGCCTTCCCAGTCCGTGAACGGGATCGTGAAGTCGGCTTTCTTGTTGTAGAGCGCCTCATAAGCGGCGCTGTCGAGCGTGGCGACAACGAAGTCACCGGTTCCTCCGTCGGCCTTGATCACGGCCTTGAGGGTCGGGACCTCGTTCGGGTAGGCGAACCCCGCATACGTCCTGCCGTCGAGGTCGCGCGGCCGCTTGATCGGCCCATCGGCCAGGACACCGATCGCCGACGCGGTCCGCTGGAGGATCGCGGCGACGCTGACGATGTTCGCGCCCTTCGCGACCACGAAGGTCAACGAATCCTGGAAGCTGATCCCGCATTCGGCCTGGTGGGCCACGAGGAGCGTCTCCGGCGCATTGCTGGCATATGGCAGGATCTGGAGATCAATCCCGGCCGCGGTGTACCAACCGTTCGCCCGCGCGACGTAGAAGCCCGTGTGGTCGGTATTGGGGGTCCAGTCCAGCGCGAGCCGGACCGTCGCCGGCTCGACGGAGGGCGCTGCCGAAGTCGAGGGCGCCGGAGGGGCCGGAGGGGCAGTGGTCGGGCTGCTGTCAGACCCGCATCCCCAGAGAAGCGCGATGGCCAAGCAGCCAGCGATGATTTTCACGAAATGGTCCTTCCGACAACAACGCCGCCCCAGGAAACCGGGACGGCGAAGAGTCGGCGGGCCTGCTTCCTTCGCTGGTATGAACCAGATCAGGTTCCGCGGGTCTGTGGTCGAACCACACTCTCAGCGCGCGTTGCGCTCCCCGGAGGCGAACTTTTCAATTGCGGCCATCGTAGCACTGGAGTGTGTTCAGGGGCTCGTCGGCGGCGTCCCACGGCGACAGGTCGTCCGATATCGAACGCCGCGCGCAATCACTTCCATCCCGCTTGATAGTCCGGTTTCGGAGTCCGTTTTCGGATCGAGGCTGGCGGTGGCGGTGATTTCCGGCGGCGTGCGATTTCGGACTATTTCGTGGGGGCGGCCGGGGGCCAGGGGAAGCGCCGTCAGCTTCCCTGGTCGTAGCAGCGGAGGGCGTTCCGGCGGATGGCGAATCGGGTCTGCGAGGCCTCGGGCAGGACCTGCTCGCGGATCCATTCGATCACGTCGTCGAGGACGGCCGGCCCTTCGGGCTCGTTGTGGAGCTCGTGGCGCAAGCCGGGGTACTCCCGCCGGGTCACGCCCGTGAGCGTGCCGAGCGCCTCGCTCGATGCCGCCGGCACCAGCCCGTCGTCGGCGCCGTGGATGACGAGCGTGGGGAGGGCGAGGCGCGTCAGGATTTCCTGGACCCGGGCCTGCTCGGCGAGCGCCTCGGCGCCGAACCGCGCCGTGGTCGCGTGCTCATTGAGGGGGTCCGAGAGGTATCGCTCGGCGACGTCCGGATCGCGCGACAGGGTCGCCCCGTCGAAGGCGTTCGGGATGCGCATCCGCGGCGAGACACGACTCAGGATCCGGGCCATCGTTCGCTTCCAGCCCGCTACATTCGCCTCGATCGCCGGCGCAGAGAGGACGAGGAGATCGGGCTTGGCCCGATCGCTCAACGAGTAGCCCAAGGCGATGAGGCCGCCCAGCGAATGCCCGTAGAGGACCACCGGCCGACCGGCCGCGTCGGAGCGAACGATTCGAAGTCGCTCGCCCAGATCGTTGAGTTGCTGATCCCAGCGATCGACAAAGGCCCGCGTGCCGCCCGACGCGCCGAAGCCACGCTGGTCGTACGCCTGGACGTCAAGACCGGCGGCCGCGAAGCGATTGCCGACGAATTCATACCGCCCGCTGTGCTCGGCGATCCCGTGGACGAGGAGGAGGCTCGCCCACGCCGGGCCGGGCGGTGACCAACGCCGGACGAGAAGCTTCGTCCCGTCGGCCGCCGTCGCAGGCTGGGTGGTTGACGTCATCGTGTCGATGGTAGGCGTCCAACCGGCTACCCTGCGTGAAATGCCAGGTTGGATAGAGGTCGGCGACCGCGTCTACGTCCGGCGCTACGACTTCTACGACCAGAATATCGGGGCCGTGCTCGCTGACGCGGGCGTCCTTCTCGTCGATACGCGTCTCAGCCACCGGCAGGCAGAGGAGGTGTTGGCCGACCTTCGAACGATCACTCCCCTCCCCGTCCGGCTCGTCGTCAACACCCACGGCCACTCCGATCACTGCTTCGGCAATCACGTGTTCCGGCCGGCAGAGATCTGGGGCCACGATCGCTGCGTGACGATGATCCGATCGACCGGCGAGCGGCAACGGGCCGCGGCAGCGGCCGCCCTGCCGCACCTCGCCGCAGAGCTCGCGGAGGTCGTCCTGGATCCCCCGGACCGGACGTTTCCGGAGTCGGCGACGGTCGAGATCGACCCCGGCGGTCGGTCGGTCGAGCTGCGCTATCTCGGTCGCGGCCACACCGACAACGACATCGTCGTTGAGGTCCTCGACAGCGGCGTCCTGTTCGCCGGCGATCTCCTGGAGAACGATGCGACGCCGTTCTTCGGCGACGGATTCCCGATCGACTGGCCGGGCACCGTCGAGCGCCTCGTCGAGCTCGCGACCGGGACAGTCGTTCCGGGGCACGGATCGATCGGCGACCGCGGGTTCGCCGTGCGCCAGATGACGGAGTTCAGGGCCGTCGCCGAGCTGGCGCGGCTCGTCCATGATGGCCGTCTCGATCTCGAGGCCGCGGTCCTTCGGACGCCCTACCCAGCCGACACGGCACTGGAACCGCTCACGCGTGCCCTCGCCCAGCTCCGCGGCGAGCTAGATTGAGCGTCAGGCGGAAACGCGAACGACCCACCGGCCCCGGGCCGCGGCCGCGAGAATCCCGTCGAGTGCCGGCTCGAGGCTCTCGAGCGTCACTTCGGTCACGCCTTGACCGAGCCCCTTCGGGCGCAGATCCGACCCCAACCGAGCCCAGAGCGCCCGTCGAGCCTCGATCGGGATCGCCGAGGAATCCATCCCGAGGAGCGCCACGCCGCGGAGGATGAACGGCAGGACGGTGGTGTTGAGCGCCGGACCTCCCGCGTTGCCCGACGATGCGACGGCTGCACCCGGCCGGAGCGTTCGCAGGACGTAGGGCAGCGTCGCCCCACCGACTGAATCGACGGCTCCTGCCCAGCGCGCCGACTCGAGAGGACGCGGGCTTTCGGCGGTGACTTCCTCGCGGGGCACAATGCCCGCGGCGCCAATCAACCGTAGCCGCGGCTCTTCGTCGGCCTTGCCGGTCGCTGCCCAGACCTCGTGGCCGCGCCCGGCGAGGATCGCAACGGCGCTGCTTCCCACGCCGCCGCTCGCGCCGGTCACGAGTACCGGGCCATCTCCGGGCCGGAGCCCTCGCGCCTCCAACGCCGCAACCGACATCGCGGCCGTGAACCCGGCGGTCCCGATCGCCATCGCGTCGCGGGCGTCCAGGCCCGGCGGCAGCGGCACCACGTACGCCGCGGGCAGCCGTGTGTACTCGCCGTAGCCGCCATGCCGCGCGACACCGAGGTCATACCCGTGGGCCAGCACTGCCTGGCCCGGCTGGAACTCCGGATCCGCTGACGACACGACCTCCCCCGCCAGGTCGATTCCAGGAATCAGCGGGTCGATCCGGGCGACCTTGCCGGTCGCGATCGTGGCCAGCGCGTCCTTGTAGTTGACGCTGGACCAGTCGACCCGGACCTCGACCTCGCCCTCCGGCAGGTCCGCCGCTGCGAACGATCGGACGCCGCGCTCGACCGCGTCCTCGCCCCGCCGTGCCGCCACGAATGCCCGGAAGGTTTCGGGGATGCTGCTCACTGGCGAAGCGTACGCGAGGGTTGCCGCGGTCGGGGGCAACGTTGCGATTCGGTACGAGGGTTGACGGTCCGTTCGCCCGTCGGTCAGCATTGAAGGCGTGGACCGGATCAGCCTCTCCCGATCGATGTGTACGTGCCGGCGGCCCCGCCGTGCGGAGGATGGGGTCTGACGTCTCGCGCACCTGACAAGAGGTAGAGCGGGACCGAAGACGAGGTCCCGGGGCCGCGGATCCTGAAGGCAGGAGCCGCGGTGTTTCATATCCTTCGAATCACGCGACGGGTGACCGCCGAACACGCGATCCGGCCCTGACCCCAGCCGCCGGGATGTTCACGCCAATCCGGAGGAACCCGATGACCACGACCACGACCCGCGCCCCTGAGTTGGAGCGCGTACTCGCCGAGAACAAGCGATACGCCGGCCAGTTCGATCGATCGACGCTTCCCTTGCCGCCCGGTCGGAAGCTCGCCGTGCTCGCATGCATGGACGCACGGCTGACCGTCGAGGACGTCCTCGGCCTGCGGACGGGCGACGCCCACATCATCCGGAACGCCGGCGGACTCGCGACCGATGACGCGATCCGGTCGCTTGTCATCAGCCAGCACCTGCTGGGCACCGAGGAGGTCATCGTCGTCGAGCACACTGGCTGCGGCATGTTGACCTTCGAGGACGAGCCGGTCCGCCAGCAGATCGCGGCGGCGACAGGCACGAAGCTCGACCTCCAGTTTCACTCCTTCCCCGATCTCGAGTCGAACCTGCGCGCCCAGGTCGAACGGATCCGGTCCCATCCCTGGATCAAGGACATCCCGGTGAGCGGGCTCGTCTACGAGGTCGAGTCGGGCCGGCTGCGCCACGTGGCGTAAGGGAGCCTAGGCCGCCCGGACGAGTCCCTTGCTGTACGAGGCCCGTCGGAGGCGGCCGGCGAACCCGAGGATGGGACACGTCTCGGGCGGCACGCTCAGCCCTCGATGAGCGGCAGGTCGACGACATGCGACGCGACGAACCAGGTCTGGAGCTCGTTCCGCCGGAGAGCGTCGCTCATGAGCAGGTCGTTCGAGCCCCAATCGCCGCTCTTCTCCGTTCGGTCGATGGCGTCGCGGACCTTCTCGATGATCGCCTCGTGGGCGTCGAGGAGCCGGTGGATCATCGCCGGCACGTCCTCGGATCCGTTCGGTGGGCGGTCGATGGTCGTGAGCTCCGCCGCGTGGCGCGGGTCGCCGACCGCAACACCGCCAAGGCTCTGAACTCGCTCGGCGAGCAGGTCGACAATCTCGTTCTGCTCCTCGGCATGCTTGTCGAACAGGAGGTGGAGCTGGTAGAAGGTCGGACCCGCGACGAGCCAGTGGTGCTTCTTGTAAAGCGCATAGAGGATCATCGAGTCGGCGAGGATGATGTTGAGAAGCCGGCAGCTCTCGGAGCGGGCCGTCGATTCGAGCGCGATCGGGGCGAGCCGGAGCGACCCGAACCGCTGGATCTCGAGGCCGAGCGGCGCGAGAGGCGGCTCGGGTGAAGGGCGCCGGCAGTTGGTCGTCGTGCCCGCTGTTCGTGTCGTTGCTGCCGCTCCGCGACGAGCATTTCCTTTGGGCGTCTT
>JANMPL010000171.1:0-11827 GCA_031369845.1 Chloroflexota bacterium | reverse complement strand
TCAGGCAACCATTGGCGGCACGAAAGGTTGATCGGGTTCGCTGGCGCCATCCACCCGAACATCGGTGAGCGTGGTGAGCCGCCGGACGGGCGACATGCTCAGCCAGACCGCGCTCAGGATCCCGCACAGGGCGGCCGCATCGAGGGCCGCCCGAGGGCCCAAAGCCGCGGCGATCGCGCCGCCGAGGAGCGAACCCAGGGGCAGCACACCCCAGTCAATGAATTGGAACGTCCCGTTGATCCGGCCCATGACCGCGTCGTCCACACGGGCCTGGCGGAGGCTCAGGACGTTGACGTTGTAGATGGGGGTGGCGACGGCGCCGACGAACCGGCCCGCAAGCAGTAGCAGGATGCCCGTGCCCGGCCCGGCGACTGCGATGAGGGTCATCGCGACGGCGCTCAGGTAGGCGGTCCCGAGGAGCGAGCGACCGATGCCGAACCGGCTGGTCGACGCGCCGACGGCCATCGCGCCGAGCACGAATCCGATGTTCCCGATCCCATAGACGAGGCCGAACCCCGCCGCATCCAGCCCGATGTCCCGGGTGGCGAACAACACGAGGACGGCCAGGATCATGCCGCTCCCGAGATTGAACACGGCCGTCGACCCCGCAAGATCTCGCAGGATCTGGTCGCCGGCGACCCGCCGCAGGCCGTCACCCATCCCGTCCAGGAGGCCAACCTCGCTCGATGCCGGCTTGTCCGCCTTGGCCGGTCGCGGCGAGCCGAGGAGGGCGACAGCGGAGACGACGTACGAGGCGGCGTCGATGAAAACCGCCACCGCTCCACCGGCCAGCTCGACCAGGGCTCCGGCGATGCTCGGCCCGGCGATCCGGGCACCCGATTCGGACAGCTCCAGGCGCTGGTTTCCGGTCACCAGTCGGTCGGCGGAGAGGATGCTCGCCAGGTAGCTCGTGTAGGCGACCGTGAAGAACACGCTCAGCGACCCGACGACGACGGCAACGACGTACAGGAGGCCGATCGAAGCCGTGCCGAGGGCGAGCGCGATGGCGGCGATCCCCAGCGCCAGGGCCCGTCCTACATCACAGGCGATCATGATTGCCCGGCGGTCGATCCGGTCGACGATCACCCCGGCCGGTAGCGACAGGACGAGGTACGGGATCGTCTCGAGTGCGGCAAGGATCCCGAGCTCCAGCGCCCCGACATGCAGCGCCAGAACCGCGATCAGCGGCAAGGCCACCATCGAGACCTGGGTGCCGACGGCCGACACCGTCTGGCCGAGCCAGAAGGCATGGAACGTGTTCACGAGGCCGCGCCCGCGGCGGGTTGGCGCCGTCATGCCGCGTCCGCCGCGTTGCGTCCCTTGGCTGCGACGGCCCCGGCCGCATCACCCGACGCGACCCCTGTATTGGCTTGAGGTGAGACCAACGCCTGTCCGTCGCGTTCCAGCCGCCCATCGGCGAGGAGCGCCAGCAGGGCATTCACGACGATCGGATCCCACTGCCGTCCGGCGCCGGCTCGAAGCCGCCCGGCCGCTTCCTCGATCGACAGGGCGCCGCGGTACGGCCGGTCCGAGGTCATGGCGTCGAACGCATCTGCGACCGCGACGACGCGGGCGCCCATCGGGATCGCATCGCCCGCGAGTCCGTGTGGATAGCCCGAGCCGTCAAACGATTCGTGGTGATGGAGGACGATCCCCGCGCCAGACCGGAAGAGGTGGAACTGGCTGAGGATCCGAGCGCCGATCTCCGTGTGGAGCCACATCGTCATCTGCTCCTCGACGGTCAGCGGCCCGGGCTTCAGCAGGATCCGGTCCGGCACGGCGATCTTGCCGAGGTCGTGGACCGCGGCCGCCTGCTCGATGAGCCCGATCAGATCCTCATCGAGGTCGAGCTCTCGGGCAGTGGCGACCGCGTAAAGAGCGACGCGCTCGGAGTGGTGGAAGGTCGAAGCGTCCCGATGATCGACGACCTCCGCGAGGCTCGAGACGGCAGACCGCGTCTCGCGCTCGAGCTGACGGATGTACTGCAGAGCACGGGCGATCACGGCGCCCGGGATCGCGAGCAACGTCGTCCAGAGGGGCTCGACGATCCAAATGAGGGCGAACAGGACGCCGATCATTCCGGCGCCCGCCTCGGCCAGGGCCGTGCTCCGGCCGTTCATACGGACGATGTAACTGAGCGACCGGCCGCCGGCGAGAGCCATGATCGCGCCCGTCATCAGGTCGTTGAGCACGTAGTAGACCAGGCTGACGATCACGACCATCGCGACCAGCGGAAGATGATCGCGGTGAGCGACCAGCACCCTGGGGTCGCCGATCAGGCTCACGACGAGCGAGGCGAGCCCGATTGTCAGCACATAGCTGGAGGTGTTGAACGCGAGGCGTGCCATTGGCCGGCGATGGATGAGCTCCTCGACCAGCACCGCCGTGCCCACCGACAGGGCCGCGAATGGCGGTGGTACGAGGAAGATCGTCGCGATGTGGGCAATCGTGGCGACCGACACGCTGCCGCCGTGCGGCAGCTCGACCGCGATGAACTCGAGGACGAGCGAGAGGCCGGTCAGGACCGCAAAGGCCGGAATCCATGACGTATCGGCAAGGTTCCAGCCGGGTCGCGGCAGGAAGAGGCTGGCGACCGCTGCCGCGGACAGCACAACGATCAGGCGGACCACCGTCAAACGAACGTGGCGCCGCAATCGCTCGGCAATCGCTTCGAGCACCGGAGTGCCCGGGGCCGACATGGGTCGGGACGTCTCCCGCGACGTGTTCAATCGGAACCTCGAGATGGTCAACCTGGGCAAATTCACCCAAGAGCCCCCCGGGTGTGGCCATTTCACCCGGTTCGCGTGGCTGCCGCACCCGTACGAAAGTCCGATCCCGACCATCTGGCTGACCGGGGCGGCCGACGCGCGCGTAACGGTCGGGGTTCAGGATCGTCTCTGGGGCGAACGCTCTGAGGGACGATGCACATGGACCAGGTGCTGGATCGAATCGCGGCCTGGGAGGCTGCCGGGCTCATCGACGCTGCGACGTCCGAGCGGCTGCGCGCCGCCGAGGCCGCCCAATCTCGCCACGAAGCGAGCGACGGGCAGGCTGCCGACGCCGCGGTTCCGGCCCGCCGAGGGCCGTCATCGGTCGCCTCGATCTTCGGCCCGGGTATCACGATCGGCGAGATGTTCGCCTACCTCGGCGGCGCGTTCCTGCTCGGTGCCTACGAGACGTTCATCGTCCGCGCCGCGGGTTCTGCCGACCGAGGCTCGCTGACGATCACCGTCGGCATGGCGCTAGCGGCCCTTGCTTTGACCCTCTGCGGAGTCGTCCTGCGAACCGGCGATGCCCGCAGGCGCCGAGGCGCGGGCGTCGTATTCGCGCTCGCCGTCGTGCACGTCGGGGCCGCCGTCGCAGCGGGTGCCGAAGGCTCAGGCTTCACATGGCCTGCGATTGGCGTCATCGCTGCCGCGGTCGCAACGCTCGCCGCATTCGGCTACCGCCTGCTCCATCCGTCGCTGCTGACCCAGGTGTCGCTCCTCGCGAGCCTCACGAGCTTCGCCGGTCTGCTCCTGAGCTGGCTCGAATCCGTCGTCGTTCCGCAGCCGGTCTTCAGTGAAGAGCTTGGCCTGGTCCCTCCTGCAGGCGGACCGGATCCGATCCTCCTCGTGGTCGCGTCCGCGACCTGGTGGCTCGTGCTCGCCGGCATCGTCGGCCTGGTCGGCCTGCGCGAGGCGAGATCGGCCGACGAGGACCCCGCCGCCGGTCGTCGGGCGTCACTCTCGCGGCTCTGGGCCGGGCTCGTGGCCGTCATCGGCCTGGCTACATCGGTCTTTCGTTCCGGCCTGAAGCCCGACGGCGAATACGGGCGATTTGTCGAACCGTGGGTCGGCGACCTGGCGATTCTCATCCTCGCCGTGGTTCTCGTCGAGCGCGCATTCCGGCGCGACGCGAGCACGTTCGTGTACGCGGCGGCCCTCGGGCTGATGGTCGCGCTCAGCGACTTCAACTTCACGTACCTGTCGTCCAGCACGGAGCTCGGCCTGCTGATCGAAGGCGTGATTCTCCTCGGCGCGGGCGTCGCCGCAGACCGGCTGCGTCGCCGCATCGGCCACCCCGAGCCGGAACCGGAGCTCGTCGCACCCGTCGCGCCCGCCTAGCAACGACGCCTCGCCCGACCGGAGTCGCCGCGTCGGCGGGTTTCCGCCGATCAGGCACTATGCTGTGACCCGCTCGTCGCAGGATTCACATGATGCCGAGGTCGCCGCGGCCTGCGACCGGGTGATCCTCTTGCGCGACGGCGTCATCGTCGGTGAGGAGCGGTCGTGGCGGACGCGGTCGCCTAGCGGGGTTGGGTGCCGGCGCCGCGCGGCGCCGGCATCTCGCTAGGACGCCTGGGCGGCGAGCTCGATCGCCTTCTTCAGCTGGGGATCGTTGATCTTCGCCACCTGGGCTGCCGACATCGGGCGCAGGTCCTCGGGGCCGATCGGCGCGACATCGGCCGGGCGGGCGACGACGACGTCGGGTGCGATCCCTTCGTGCCAAATGACCCGGCCCTTCGGCGTGAGCCATTCGACCGTTCCGATGCGGAGCGCCGACCCGTCCGACAGTGCGAACTCGCCGAGCACCGTCCCGGTCCCGAACGTCTGCTCCCCGACGAGCTTGCCCCGCCCGGCGTCCTGGATGGCGCCGGCCACGATCTCAGCCGAGCTCGCGCTGCCCTTGTCGATGAGGACGACGAGCGGGATGTCGGTCGCGACGCCGCCCGGTGTAACGGCAGTCGGCTTCTCCTCGCCGGCCGCATTCCGCTCGATATAGACGTTGCCCGAGGCCAGGAATTCGCTGGCGATCGCGACGGCCTCGTTGACGTAGCCGCCGGGATTGCCGCGGAGGTCGAAGATCAGCCGATCCGCGCCCGCCGCCTTGATCTCCTGCAACGCGGATCGGACCTTGGGGGCCGCGCCGCTCGAGAACTGCTCGAGGCGCAGCATCGCCGTCTTCGTCCCGGGCACCATCGCCCACGAGACTGGCTCGATCTGGACGTCCGCCCGGACGATCCGGACGTCGTGCTCGGGGCCGGTGTCGCCGCTCCGGATCGTGAGGACGACCGGCGTGCCGGCCTCGCCCCGAACCCCCTCGATGACGGTGTCGAGGTCCTCGCCGACCGTCGACTTGCCGTCCACGGCGAGCATAACGTCGCCAGCCTTCAACCCGGCTTCGTCGGCCGGACTGCCGCGGAAGACGCCGACGATGAGCGGCACGCCGTCTGTCGTCGTGTCGACTTCGACGCCGATGCCGACGTACGAACCGGATAATGCGGAGTTCCGCGCGGCGCGCTCCTCTGGCGTCATGAATGTCGTGTGGCCGGTGTCGCCGACCGCATTGGTCATCCCATCGATCGCCCCGTAGGCGAGCTTGCGGTCGTCGAGGGTGCTGGCGGCGACGTAGTTCTTGTGGATCGTGTCCCACGCCTCGCGGATGAGGGCGAATTCGTGGCCTGGGGCGCCCGACGCAGTCGGACCGCCGGGCGCAGCGACGGCCGGGGTGAGGTCGATGCGGCCGACCCCGATACCGGCCCCGAACGCCGCGATGAGGGCAACCGCGAGGAGTACCCGCTTCGCCACCGTGCGTCGGCGGCGAGATGGGGCGGCCTGGGGGAACGGCGGAAATACCGATTCGGCGGCGGTCGGCTCGTTCGGCGGGCCGACGTCGTCCTGGTCAAAAGTGGTCATGGCTCCTGGCTCGTGGGCATGGGCAGACGGGGACGGTGGGCGCAAGGATGCCCGACCGGCGTTGTGTTCGGGTGTATCGGGCGATAAAGGTTCGTACGCCGGACAGAGCGCCTCAGTTGCGCCGGCCGGCGAAGATCCCCATCACCTGCCTGACGTCGCCGGCATCGTGACTGTCCGGACGCTCATCGAGATAGCGAGCCAGCGCCGAGACCGCCTCGCCGAACCGCCCCATCCGGCCCAACAGGAGTCCGCGGTCGCGGCCATGCTCCGGATCGGTCGGCTCGATGACCGCCAGCATCTCAACCGTGCCGAGCGCCGCCGGCCAGTCGCGGGCGGCGAGGTTCGCAGATCGAAGGTTGCGCAGGACCCGGGTGAGCGTCTCGCGCTTGCCCGTCGGGCGGAGCATCCGCGAATGGAACAAGACGCCGTCGCCGACGGCGCGCCGGATCAGGGCCTGGCAATCGTCCGGTGTGAGGCGGCGACCGTCCCCCGCCGGGTCGACGAGAACGCCGCCGGGCGCGCCGACGATGTAGTGCCCCGGCAGGCCGATGCCGGTCAGGGGCAGCCCGACGCGCCACGCGACCTCGAGCTCGATGATCGCAAGGCTGATCGGCAGCCCGATCCGGCGCCAGGCGACGAGATCGAGCAGGCTGTTCCGCGGGTCGTGGAACTCAGCGGCGGTGGGCGCGCGGAAGCCGGTTTCTCGATAGAGCACGTCGTGCAGACGATCGAGGACGTGGGTCTGGGAATCGCCCACGTCGAGCCGGATCCGGACCCGTTCGGCGAGCGCGTCGAGGATCGCGAGGGTCGGCGCCGGGTCGACCTCCGGCCGCCCGTCGGCGGCGATGTGCAGCGCGCCAAGGCCGAGGTCGATCTGCCCTTCCGGCTGGGCGATCAGCCGGGCGAACCGAGCCCGATTGGCGGCGCGTGACGCATCGTCGTACGGCATTTGCGGATCGTATCGCGACCGCTCAGAGACGTCGCTCAGGCTCGCCCAGGCGGCGGGAGATTCACCACCTCCCGGCTGATGCCGTTGGTTGCATCATCTCGTCGCGTGCGGGCGTGCGGGGCGTGCGGGCGTGCGGGGGTGCGGGCGTCGCGGGCGGCGGGCGCGGCGGGCGTGCGGGCGTCGCCCTCAACGACAATGCCCTCACCCGGAATATGCAACCGACGGCATCGCAGCGGCAGGCGGGCTAATTCTTTGGCGCCCGTGCTATGCTCCCAAATCCCTAGCGTTTGAGTCGGACATCTCGTCACAGGAGGGTTGGTCACGTGATGGCCACGCGCCCGGCGCCAGGGCTACTCGTGCTCCGCGACCTACCGCCGGGGCTGCCGGATCCGAATCTCGTCCCGCCGACGATCGCCGAATCGGGCGACCCGTTCGCTGCCGCCCGCATCGTCGCGCTGGTCGCCCGCCTTGAGCGCGGCAGGCCAATCCGTATCGCCGATCTCGTCGACCGGCTCAACGCGACGTATCTCGACTGGATCTTCTCGCCGGCGGTCGTCGCCGACGTCCTCCTCCAGCTCCAGGTCAACTGGATGGCCGACTATCGGAACAGCTCCGGGATCGTCATCGACGAGAGCGACTACGGTCCGACGGTCGAGATCGAGGACACATCACGGGTCGACCCGTGGATCATTCGCCAGGCCGAGCGCGAGGTGATCGCCTGCCGGGAACGGCTCGACGCCTTCAGCCGCCTCGATCGCGCAGCAGGGGAGGGGTGAGCCGATGAGGCTGTGTCTCGAGCGGGCCCGATCCATCTGATCGGTCACCCGCGGCCATTCATCCACCCGTCCTCACCACCACGCATCTCAATGTTCAATCCGCAAGGAGCCTCCCGATGACCGTTCCCGGGTACGCCACCGATACCCTCGTTTCCGCCGACTGGGCCAAGCAGC
This sequence comes from Chloroflexota bacterium, assembly GCA_031369845.1. Lineage (GTDB taxonomy): Bacteria > Chloroflexota > Limnocylindria > Limnocylindrales > CSP1-4 > CF-46. The sequence goes on along the minus strand of JANMPL010000171.1, from coordinate 4,250 downwards.
ACCTCGATGATCCGAAGGTCCGCTTCGTCGAAGTCGACGTCGACACCACCGCCTACGACCAGAGCCACCTGCCGGGCGCTGTCGGCTGGAATTGGACCAGCCAACTCGCCGACGGAATCCGACGCGACATCGCCAGCCGCGAGGACTTCTCGAAGCTCCTCTCGGAGTCAGGGATCAGCCCCGACACGACGATCGTGCTCTATGGCGACAACAACAACTGGTTCGCCGCCTGGGCGTACTGGCAGCTCAAGCTGTTCGGCCACGACGACGTCCGGATCCTGAACGGCGGGCGCAAGTACTGGCTCGACAACGGCCTGCCGCTGACGACCGACGTGCCGTCCAACGCGGCGACCGGCTACCAGGTCCCCGAGCCGGACTTCAGCCTCCGCGCGTTCCGCGACGACATCCTGCCGCGGCTCGGCGATTCGGAGCTGGTCCTCGTCGATGTCCGCAGCCCGGCCGAGTTCAACGGCGAGATCATCGCCCCACCCGGCATGAGCGAGACCGCCCAGCGGCCCGGCCACATCCCGGGTGCGGCATCGATCCCGTGGGCCCAGACCGTCAAGGAGGACGGCACCTTCAAGGACCGCGAAGATCTTGCCAACCTCTACGAAGCGAAGGGGATCACGCCCGACAAGGACGTCATCGCCTATTGCCGGATCGGCGAGCGCTCGTCGCATTCGTGGTTCGTCCTCCACGAGCTCCTCGGCTACAAGCGCGTCCGCAACTACGACGGCAGCTGGACGGAGTGGGGCAGCATGGTCGGCGTCCCGATCGAGAAGCCGGTCGCCGTCACCGCCGCCTCCTAAACCGCTATCCGAGCCCCGCTCGGGCGAGTTCAGGCCAAGGCGCCGTCGAGCACGGGAGCGAGCGCACCTAGAGGTGCGTGAGCGAGCGCGCGGAGACGGCAACGCAGGATGGACCGCCCCAGCGGGGCCTCATGGGCGTCAGGCTTCCCCCCCAGCCTGACGCCCGCCCTTTTCCCTGGTAGCCCGCTACGGCGCTCCCGGATCTACGAACGTCCGGATCGGATCGACGACGTTCGGCTCGCTGGCCATGAACGTATCGCCGTCGACGACCCGGAATCCGGACCTGACCAGCGCACCCAGGGCCGGGTTTGGTCCCGGAATGCAGCCCCCGATCTCCTGGCCCGGGGCGGCGGCGAAGCGCATCGCCGCCAAAGCCGTCTCGAGCGGTTCGGCCTTGGGCGCGACAAGTAGCCGGTCGACCCAGCGGCCCTCGCCCCGAATCCGCCGCCGCGCCTGGACGATCGCAACCGCTCTTCCAGCGCGACGCACGACGAACGGCTGCGCCCCTTCCCGATCACCCCAGATCGCATGGTCGGCCGAGCGGTCGACATCGGTCCATTCGCTCTCGATTGCCGCGATCTCCTGGGCCGTCGCCGGCTCGGAGTGGAAGCCGGCGGCGACCTCAGGCAGGAATCGCTCGTCGGCGGTCACATACACGTTCGGCCAGAGTGGGGTCATCCCGGCCCGCATGTAGAGCGGCATTGCCCGAGGATCGTCCGAGGCGAACGTCGTCCTCGGCCATTGGTCGCCGAAGAGTCCTGGGAGCAGCCGGCCACCGATGCCTCGACCGAGGAACGCCCGATCCACGAACAGGTCCGCGAGGTGGATGGCTCGTCCCGTCTCGACCGTCGTGCCAAAGCCTACGATCGCTCCGTCGATCTGGGCGACGTCGACCTTCCCGCGCCGGAGCGCCTGGCGCAGATGCGCCGCGCGCAATCCCGGACGGAGCGGCGGCGCCCCCGACACCGCGTCGTGGCCAACGAGAAGCGTGTCGATCGCGGCGACGTCGTCGTCGGTGGCGGGCCGGATGAGCGGATCAAGTCGCGCGGTCACTGGGTCGGACATCTTCCTACCGCGGACCCCGACCGTACTTCGCCATGACCGCGAGGAGCCGATCGTGCGGCAGCGCATGGGCCGTGATGCCGTCTCGGCCGGTCATCGTCTGGGCGGCCACGAGGGCGTTGAGGATCGCCTCCTCGGTCGCCTCGATGACACCGTCGAACAGCCCGCCGATGACGTGATCGTTGACCGTCCGGACGTCGACGGCGAGACGGGGATCGCTCGCGAACGTCGTGTGCGGGAGGTCACGGTTGCCGGTCGCGAAGCAGATGAAGAGATCGCCGCTCGAGTGGGAACCCGTGCCGCCCATCCGGGCGATCCCGAGGCCAGCCCGCTGGGCGAGGCGCTCGCACTGGTGCGGGAGGAGGGGAGCATCTGTCGCGACGACGACGATGATCGAGCCGGAGCCGGGCGGCGGCGCGGGCGGCAGATCCTCGTCCTCGACGCGGTACGGGCTCGGAACCTCGTCGATCGGGATCGCCTCGCCGACGGGTACGCCGTCGACGCGGAGCAAGTCGCGCCTGCCGTAATTCGCCTGCACCAGCACCCCGACGGTCCAGCCGCCGAAGGCATCATCGGTGATGCGCGACGCCGTCCCGATCCCGCCCTTGAACTCGTGGCAGACCATCCCGGTCCCACCCCCGACGTTGCCCTCCTCGACCGCCCCATCCCGGGCGTCGGCGAGCGCCTCGTCGACGTGATCCATCGTGACGTGGAAGCCATCGATGTCGTTCAGGAGGCCATCCCACGTTTCGCCGGCGACCGGGAGCGCCCAGAACGACGTCCCGAATGGCAGCGTCCGGACCGCAGTCCGGATGATCCCGTCGTGGACGACACCGACGCTGTGGGTGTTGGTGATCCCGATCAGCCCGGTCAGGAGGCCGGCCTCGCGGATCCACTCGAGACCGGTCAGCTCGCCGTTGCCGTTCAGCCGGTGGCTGCCCGCGTAGACGGGCTCGGTGAAGACGTTGCCGTCGTGCGGGACGACCACGGTCACGCCGGTGCGCACGGGCCCGCTGCCGACGACGAGCGGCCCGTCGCCACGGACGATCGTCGCGTGGCCGACCCGCACGCCGGGCACGTCCGTGATCGCGTTGGCCGGACCCGGCTGCCCACGCCCGATGACGATCCCGAGATCCCTCGCTCGAACCAACTCCGTCCTCCTTCGCCCCGATTCGGCGCGCCACGCCTATCATCGCGCCGTGATCCGGACTACGAGCGGGCGTTCCGCGCCAGGCAATCCATCCGCCATTGAGGCGGTGTCCTCGCGCGGGATCCGCATCGAGGCGCTGCCGGACGTCGCCCAGTCCCGCGCCATCGACATCGCCGAATCGTTCCGCGATCTGTCGGGCCTAGTCCTTCTCGAGAGCGCCCGGCCGGGCCGGAACGCGCGCTGGACCTATCTCACGGCCGATCCCGTGGCCGTTCTTGACGCACCGTCGTCCGGCTCCGATCCCTTCGCCGCCGCGCGGCAGCTCGTCGCGAGGCTCGATCGCGGCACGCACGCCACCCCGGACGCGCCGCCGTTCGTCGGTGGGCTCACTGGCTACCTCGCCTACGACCTGGGTCACGCCCTCGAGCGCTTGCCGACCATCGCCGCCGACGACCAGGGCCTGCCACTCCTTCGCCTCGCCCTCCACGATTGGGTGATCGCCTGGGATAGGCAGACAGGAGCGGCGTGGCTCGGCGGCCGGGCCATGGACGGCGATCTCGGACGGCTCGATCGACGGCTCGCAGAGGTCCGCGCACGGATCCACGGCCCGCGAAGCGGAGGCATCGACGCAGTTAAGGACGCCCAGTCGGCCGGGCTTCGCTTCCGGTCGAGCCTCGATCGGCCGGCATACGAGGTCGGCGTCGAGGCGATCCGATCGTTCATCGCCCACGGCGATATCTACCAGGCGAATCTCACCCGGCGCCTCGAAACGCCGTTCAGCGGCGATCCGTGGCCGCTCTACCGGCGGCTCCGAACCGGGGACCCATCGCTGTTCTCCGCGTATCTCGACCTTGGCCGGGGCCCGGGCGGCGCGGGCCCGCGAGCCATCCTGTCGGCCTCGCCGGAGCCGTTCCTGTCGGTCGATCGAACCGGCCGGGTCAAGACCAACCCGATCAAGGGGACCCGGCCCCGCGGGAGGACACGCGAGGAGGATCGAGCGCTCGCCTGCGAGCTCCTCAGCAGCGGCAAGGACCGGGCCGAGAACGTGATGATCGTGGACGTGCTGCGGAACGACCTCGGGCGCGTCTGCCGGCCGGGGAGCGTCCGCGTCCCGCGCCTGTGCCGCCTCGAGCGGACGGCCGCGGTCCAGCACCTGGTCTCGACGGTCACGGGTCGCCTGGCGGCGGAGCAGGACGCGTTCGACCTGCTGCGTGTCTCGTTCCCCGGTG
>JANMPL010000137.1:0-6746 GCA_031369845.1 Chloroflexota bacterium | reverse complement strand
TCGGCACCGGGCCCGAGCACGTCGGCGAGCGCGAGCGTGAAGGCGCCGCGGCCAGCCCCGAGCTCAAGCCAGCGGCGGCCGGATCCCTCAACCCCGCCGCGGATCAGGCGGACGTGATCTTCATGGTCCATCGTGCGATTGTGGCGCGTCACCAGGTTGCGCTGATCGGTTGCGCGACCACGACAATCCGAAGAGGCTGCCCGCACCCAGGGCCGCGGCCGCGACAGCGGCCAGGACGCCGGTCGGGTCCGAAATCGCCGTGCCGTTCGCGTACGTATACGCAGTCCAGCTCGATGGCCACGCGGCGGCGGTATCGCCATTGGGGCTTGAGCCCGCATAGACGATCGGTGCCAGGACCATGGCAAGGATCGGCAGGATCAGCGCAGCCTTGACGAGGGCGTGTCCGCTCGAAGAGCGCGAATTCACAGACGACCTCACTGACCGGTACGGAGGTCGCCGCCCCCTTTGTGCCGGGACGAGCAGCGAAGCCTGTTCGGCACGCTAGTCGGTGGTCGGGGCTCGCGGTCCTGGCCCAAAGTCAGTAGGCGGACCGGGACTTCCGGCTCGCGGATCGTCGAATCGAGAGGGAGACGTTCGTCATGGCGGTTCTAGGCGTATCCGGGCGGGGCGTGCGCGCAACGCTGGTTCGATTCTCGCCCGACGAGCACATGCGACGAGCTCGACGTCTCGACGCGGCGTGCTGCCCCGGAATCACTGGGATTCGGCGTGAATCTCGCCGATCATGCTCGCCCGGCGAGCCAGACCTGCACTTGGAGGCATCGAAGGCGCACGACTCGTCCCATGTGCTCGTCCCAGGAGAATCCGCGCGAAATGGCAGTCGGGCTGGCACGCAGCGCTCAGCGGGGCAGGTCAGGTCAGGTCAGGCGGTTTCGCCTCGCTCGGCGAGCCACTCTTCGTAGTTCGTCTCGTCGACGCCCTTGTCGACATCCGTCTTCGTCAGGAGGAGCGGCAGGCGGCCCTGGCGGATCGTCTCTTCGGTGATGATGCATTTCCGGATGTCGGTCCGCTCCGGGATGTCGTACATCACCTCGAGCAACGCCTCCTCGACGATCGAGCGTAGCGCGCGGGCGCCGGTCTTGCGGTCGAGGGCGACCTCGGCGGCGGCCCGGAGTGCGCCCGGCGTGAACGCGAGCTCGACCTTGTCGAGGGAGAGGAACTTCTGGAACTGGCGGGTCACCGCGTTCTTCGGCTCGGTCAGGACCCTGACGAGGTCCTCCGCTGTCAGCGCCGAGAGGGTGACGATCACCGGCAGCCGGCCGATGAACTCGGGGATGAGTCCGAACTTCAGGAGATCCTCGGGCATCAGCCGCTCGAGAATCCTTGCCCGGTCGGCCTTGACGATCGCGCCCTCCGACCCGAACCCGATCGACCGCCGGCCAACCCGCTCCTCGACGATCTTCTCGAGCCCGTCGAAGGCGCCGCCGCAGACGAACAGGACGTTGGTCGTATCGATCTGGATGAAGTCCTGGTGCGGGTGCTTCCGGCCGCCCTGCGGCGGGACGTTGGCGACGGTCCCTTCGAGGATCTTCAGGAGGGCCTGCTGGACGCCCTCACCGGATACGTCGCGGGTGATCGAGGGGTTGTCGGCTTTGCGGGCGATCTTGTCGATCTCGTCGATGTAGATGATCCCGCGCTGGGCCCGGGCGACATCGAAGTCGGCCGACTGGATCAGGCGGAGGAGGATGTTCTCGACGTCCTCGCCGACGTAGCCGGCCTCAGTCAGCGACGTCGCGTCGGCGATGCAGAACGGGACGTCGAGGACCCGGGCGAGTGTCTGGGCGAGGAGCGTCTTGCCGGAGCCGGTCGGCCCGACGAGCAGGACGTTCGACTTCTGGAGCTCGACGTCGTCGACCGCGTGGCCGGCGTTGACCCGCTTGTAGTGGTTGTAGACGGCGACCGAGAGGACCTTCTTGGCCCGCTCTTGGCTGATGACGTACTGGTCGAGCGCGAACTTGATCTGGCGCGGGTTCGGGAGCTTCGCAACCGAGGGCTTCGCCTTCGGCTGGTCGAGCATCTCCTCCTCGATGATCTCCTGGCAGAGGTTGATGCACTCGTCGCAGATGTAGACGCCCTGGCCCGCGATCAGCTTGCGGACCTGTTCCTGACTCTTTCCGCAGAAAGAGCACCGATACGGGACCTTCGGCCCCTTGGAGCTGCTGCTCGACGTCACGTGCCCCGTCTCGTCCCTGGCCCTACGGCTCTTTGGTCTTCTTGCCCGCCGGATCGGCGGTCTCGCCCACGGCCGCAGCAGACCCTTCGCCGCCGGACATGCCGGCGTCGTGGGCCTGGGCGATCAGCGAATCACCGGACAGCGAGTACACCGCGTCGATGATGCCATATTCCTGCGCATCCTCGGGAGCCATGAAATAGTCCCGATTGGTGTCCTGCCCGACCTTTTCGAGCGGCTGGCCGGTGTGCTTGGCCAGGATCTCGTGGTTGCGCTGGACGAGGAACTCCCATTCCTTCATCTGGATGATGGCGTCCGGGGCCGCGCCGCGGAAGCCGCCGGACCCCTGGTGGATCATGATCCGGCTGTTCGGCAGGGCATAGCGCTTGCCCTTCGCGCCGGCTGCGAGGAGCACGGCGGCCATCGACGCGGCCATCCCGATGCAGATCGTGCTGACCGGAGCGCGCAGGTACTGCATCGTGTCGTAGATCGCAAGCCCGCTGGTCACCACGCCACCCGGCGAGTTGATGTAGAGGCTGATGTCCTTCTCCGGATCCTCCGATTCGAGGAAGAGGAGCTGGGCGATGACGAGGTTCGCGAGGTGATCCTCGATCTGATCGCCGAGGAAGATGATCCGCTCGCGTAATAGCCGAGAATAGATGTCATAGGCGCGCTCCCCACGGCTTGAGGATTCGATCACCATCGGCACGAGCATCTGGGGTCTCCCGGGTTCTTCTGGGCGGATCAATGTCGCAGCTGGTCAGCCGGCGGGCGCCGGCTCGTGGTCATGTCGGTGGTCGTGGTCGTGATGGTGGCCGTCGTCGTGATGATGGCTGTCATCGTCCAGGATCGAGCCCGGGTCCGTCGCATCCATCGCCGCCGCCGCCTCCGCCGACGCGCTGTCGACGGCACCGTTCGGACCGTCCTCGACGTGCGGCAGGGCGGGATGGTCAGGATGGGCGGCCAACCACTGGTCGACGAGGTGCTCGACGGTCCGGCTCCGTCGCAGCGTCGAGCGGATGAAGCTCCGACCTCGCTCGGAGTCGAAGTATTTGGCGAGCTTCGCGTCGCCGGCATAGCGCTGCCGACCGCGCTCGACCTCCGTATCTACGTCCTCATCGGAGATCGTCACGCCCTCGGCCTCGGCGACCTTCGAAAGGATCAAGAGGACCTTGACCCGTTTCTCCGCGTCGGGCCGGAAGTCGGCATGAAGGTCGGCGTCCGTCTTGCCCGTCACCTTGAGGTAGGCCTCCTCGGTGATGCCCTGCCGAAGGATCGAGCTCCGGAACTCGTCGTGCATCACCTCGACCTCCTGGTCGAGGAGGATGTCGGGGAGGTCGAGCGTCGCGTTCGCGACCGCGTAGTCGATGATCTTTTCGGCGAACTGGTGGCGCGCCTTATCGAGGGCGTTCCGCTCGAGGCGTCCCTGGACACCTGTCCGGAGGGCGGCCATGTCCGCGAACTCGCCCATCGATCGAGCGAAGTCGTCGTCGGCATCGGGCAGCACCTTCTCGCGGAGCTCTCGGAGCTCGACGTCGAAATGGGCCCCCTTGCCCGCGAGCGACTCCTCCAGGTAGTCGTCGGGAAACGTGATGTCGAAGGACTTCTTGTCGCCCACTGACAGGCCGACGAGGTTGTCCTCGAACCCCGGAATGAGCCGGTCATCGCCGATGATCAACGGCATCCGCTCGGCCGACCCGCCATCGAAGGGGACGCCGTCGCTGCTGCCTTCGAACTTGATGACCGCGTAATCGCCCTTCTGGGCACCACGGTCCTCGACAGGCGCCAGCGTCCCATTCTGGTCGCGGAGCTCCTCGATGACCTTGTCGACCTTTGCGTCGTCGATGGTCTCGATCTCGGGCCGGAAGTTGAAGTTCTTGTAGTCGCCGAGCTCCACCTCGGGGCGGACCTGGACGGTCGCCTTGAAGATGAGCGGCTTGCCCTCCTCCGCCTGGACGATCTCGACGTCCGCATTCGTTAGCGGCAGGAGCGCCTGCTCGACGAGCGCGTCGCGGTAGGCGCCCTGGACAAGGCGGTCGACGGCTTCGTCGAGGACGGCTCCGGGTCCGAGGACGCGCTCCAGGACGGGTCGCGGCGCCTTCCCGGGGCGGAAGCCGGCCACGCGCGTTCGGCGGCTGAGGGCGCGGACCGCCTCGTCGACGGCGCGGCTGAGGCGCTCGGCCGGAACCTCGACCTCGAGAATGACCGAGCTCTTGGGAGCTGGGGTAGCTGTGACGTTCATCGCCGGGAAGTATAGGGCGGGTCGCCGGGCGAGGCCGCCGCCCGCGAGCGCGTCGCCGGTCCGGGCAATGCCGACTACAGGTTCTGGTAGGCGAGGTCGGGGTCGAACCGACACGCCGCTTACGCGGCACCGGCTCCTAAGGCCGGCGCGTCTGCCATTCCGCCACTCGCCCGGCCCAGTCTCGCACAGCCGATTTGACTCCACCTTGCGGGAGCCATTCGGCACGGTGCGTCGGGCATCTCGGACCGGTACTTCATGCTCTGCAGCCCGTGCTTGGCAAGCGTCAAGTCTCCAACATGAGCGTCCAAGTTGCCCAAGTTGCAACTCTTACCGTTCGAAGGAGATGTCCCATGCCTCGACTCCGCGCAGCTCTTGTCTCTGTTGTTATCGCCGCGACTGCGGCCGCGTGTGGAGGCTCGGGTTCGACGCCCCCGCCTTTGCAACCCAGCGCCCCGCCAACAGCCTCACCGAGCGAGTCCGCCGCGGATGTTTCAGCCGTGCCAGTCGGCGCACAGCCCATTGGCCTCAGTGAATGGAAGGTTGTCGTCGCCAGCACGTTCAAGTCAGGCGCGACGGACTTCGCGATTACGAACAATGGAGCCAGCCCGCACGAACTGCTGATCTTCAAGAGCGAGCTCGAACCAGCTGCTTATCCGACTGATGCTGCCGGCGATATCGTAGAAGAGGGTACCGGCGTCACCTTGGTGAGCGACGGCGAGAACATCGATCCAGCCGGCTCACAGGCGCGAACCGTCGACCTCGCCCCAGGTAAGTACGTCTTCGTCTGCAACATCCCGGGTCACTTCAAGAACGGAATGTTCACTGTCGTGACAGTGACTCCGTAGCGCTCATACGAGGGCGGCGATGCCTGCCGGAATGTCCGTGTTGCGGCCGCCGATGAGCCGCACGGAGGCCCGGCCAGGTGGGTTCAGGGACGACGCTGAATCCGGAATTGCCGGGGATGCTCGCTACGGGCATCCCCGGTATCAGATCGCCCGCCAGGTCTGCGTGAGGGATGTTCCGGACCCGCGCCAAGCGCCAAGTCAGATCCCGGCGCCGCTACTCGGGCCGCCTTCGTCGCCGCTGCCCTCAGCCTTGTCGCGGCGGCGCTCCCGAAGCCGCCGCATCTGCTCCTCGAACGACGGGCCGTCCGGGTTCAGCATCCGCTCCACGAGCTGGCGGCCCGTCCGCAGCGCCACTGGCCGCAGGGCCGTCGTGGCGAGGGCAACGACCGCCGCCAGGACCCCTTCCTTCTTCCGTTCCTTCGACCGCTCGTCGAGGTACTTCGCGAACTCTTTGTCGAGGGTGACCTGGACCTTCTTGCCGTCGGAGCCGAGTTTCCGCAGAACCTTGTTGATCTCGTCGGGAAGGAGCTCCGACGGCAGCGGCTCCTCCTCGCCGCGAATCGCTGTCTTCACGCGGCGGAAGAGTCGCTTGGGGCCGCCGAGGGCAAGGAAGGCAACGCCCGCGGCAACGCCCGCGGCCTTGACGGGCTCGCGCTTAACCTTCGCGGGGATATCTACGGCCGCCCGCCCCGCGGCCTCGAGCCGATCGAGCTCGGCGTCGAGGTCCGCCCGGGCCGCTACGACCTGCGCGAGAGCGGCGTCCGTGCGCGTACCCACTCGATCGTCTCCTTTGTGATGTCGATGGTCTTCTGGGGGATGAACCGTTTCTTGAGCTCGTCGCCGTCGACGCCACGCTGCATGATCTCCACGGCCATCATGCCGCTCCAGACTGCCAGTCCGACGGCAAAGCCGATTGCGGCTCCGACCCGGCCGCCGAAGCCGATCGCCGTAAGCGCGGCAAGAATTACGCCTAGAAACGCCCCGAGCGACAGTCCACCGACGAGTCCACGGCCGGGCCGCCATCCGCCGACGATCGCCAGCACGGCCACGGTGAGGACGAACCCGGCAAGGCCGACCCCGAAGATGCCGAGGTCCGGCCAGGCGGTGCGTGCGCCGTAGGCGTAGACGAACGCCGCCAGCCAGCCGACGAAGAGGGCGGCTGGTGCCGCGGCAACCCCTCGCTCCGCGACGCCCGCAGTGCCGGAACCGCCGTCGCGCGACGCCCGGATGAGGCCCAGGAGCCCGAGGAACACCGCGGCGACGCTCGGTAGTGCGATCAGCGCCGCGCCCAGCGGGTGAGCGCCCAGGTCGCTCAGCGGTAACAGCGAGTCGCCCGCGACGCCCCAGGCACGGTTCGTGATGTTCAAACCCAGGGCAAGGCCGACGAGGACCCCCGTGACGGCCCCGGTCGCGAGGCTCCGGCCGAGCGCGGCGCTGCCGACGCCCAGCGCGAGGACCACGGCCGCGACCC
>JANMPL010000119.1:0-8608 GCA_031369845.1 Chloroflexota bacterium | reverse complement strand
GGTTCCGGTGAAGTCCTTGACGTAGCGGGTTCGCCCCGTTGCGGCGTCGGCCGCCGTACCGGCGTCGAGATCGTCGTCGTCGACCTCCGGCTGGATCTCGATCCAACTCGCCCGGGCGCGATTGACCAGGATCGTCTCGTGCTCCTCGGTCGTCATGACGCCCGCGAGGTCGTAGGTGATCGACGCCTCCGTGATCGGCACCAGGATGTCGCGGCCCGCGAGGATCGCGGCCGGGTCTCCGCGCTGCGGCAGGTCGCCCTGATCCGGGGGGATGTGCAGGCAACCAGTGACGGTGTACCGGCCAAGTCCGACGCTGACCCGCCTGACCGCGGTGCGCCGGCGTCGCATCTCGCTGCCGCGGCGTCCCGTCCCGACGACGGCGAAGAGGTCGCCGACGGGCAGCGTCACGTCGCCGCTGAGCGAAGGGCCGCCTTCGTAGAGATCACCGACGACCGCGTCACGGAGCACGATCCGGGCGACGGAGTTGAGCATGTCGCTCAGCCGGTCGTCGGCAAGCGGAATCATGGCGGTGATTCGGCGATCGGCGGTGAATCCGAGAAAGTCGATGGGCATGGGACAAGCCTGCCGGGACCACCATCCCGTCGCAACGGGCCGTTGGTCATGGGACCCGCTGGCCAAAGCGGTCAGTCGGCCCCGCGGACCTCGTAGGTCGCCAGGCGAACACTCCCGAGCACGACCGCAATCACGAGCGCGAACGCCGCGTAGAGGAAGCCGCCCCCACCAATGATCGAGTCCGCGACGGCGCCAGGAGCGAGGGCCTGGGCGATCCCTCCGATGTACTCGCGGACGCTGAAGATCTGGGTGCCGGGCAGGAGACCGGACAGCAGGCCTTCCCAGATGAGCGAGTACGCCAGGCCGATGATCAAGCCGCGCGACGTCACGACGCTGAGCACCAGGAAGATCGCCACGTACAGGAACGAGCCGACGAGATTCCCCAGGGCGAAGGCGAACGTGACCCCGACATTGTCCGAGTCGAAGCCACCGAGGAGGAACCCGGCCACGACCGTCGAGGGCACGACGAGTGCCGCGGTGAGCGTGCCAGCGACCGCGATCTTGGCCGCGACGATCGTCGAGCGGCCGATCGGCTTGGTGAGGATGTGGATCGCCGTCCCGTCGTCGAGTTCCGAGCCGATGGCCGCCGTTCCGAACACGAGCGCGACGACCGGCAGCACGATCCGGACGACGAAGCCGTCGATCGTCGGGCCGATGTTGTCGAGCTCCGCGTCGTTGGCGCGAACGAGGAGCCCGAGGAGGACCGGCGTCCCCGCGAGCAGGACCATGAGCAGCGTCCGCCGCCGGCCGAGCAGGGCCCGCATCGTCACCGAGGCGATCGTCGCGAATATCGTCATCGGCGGGAGACCAGGTAGGCGAAGACGCTTTCGAGCGAGTCGTCGGTCGGGGCGACCTCGTAAAGCGTGACCGAGGCGTCGCGGGCGACGCGGGCGACCGCTCGGGTGAAGCCGGCGAACTCGGCGACCCGCACGGTCAGGCGGTTCTCGCGGAGCTCCGTCCCGAAGACTGCTGGCTCGGCCATGAACGCGGCGGCGAGCCGGCGATCGTCGGACGAGCGGACAAGGAACGTGTGCGGTCGGTCGGTCATGAGCCGCCGGATCTCGCGGAAGTCGCCCGCCGCGGCAAGCCGGCCGGCGACGATGACGAGAACGCCGTCGGCCAGGCGCTCGACCTCCTCGAGGATGTGCGACGAGAAGAGGATCGTTCGGCCGGCAGCGGCCATCGATCGCAGGAGATCCATCATGTGGAGCCGCTGGCGGGGATCCATCCCGTTGAACGGCTCGTCGAGCAGCAGGATCGCGGGATCGTGGACGAGCGCCGCGGCGATCTTCGCGCGCTGACGCATGCCCTTCGAATACGTCCCGATCTGGCGATCTGCGGCGGCCTCGAGATCGACGGTCCGGATCACCCTGGCCGCGGCGGCCGAAGGGTCGGGCAGTCGCTGGAGCCGGGCGGCGAGCGTGGCGAACTCGCGGCCTGTCAGGAACGAATGGACCGCCTCGCGCTCCGGTACGAGGCCGATGGATCGGTAGACGCCGGGATTCCGCCAAGCGGACTGGCCGGCGACCCGGATGCGGCCGCTCGATGGCCGGAGGAGGCCCGCGAGCATGTGGAGGAGGGTCGTCTTGCCCGCGCCGTTTGGGCCGAGCAGGCCGGTGATCCCGGGCGCCAGCGCGAACGAGATGTCGTTCACGGCGACGACGTTTCCGTACCAGCGGGAGACGCGCTCGAGGAGGATCGCCGGCTCAGTGGCGGGTTCCGCCGCAGACGCGGCCTGAGCAAGCGGCGGCGCGGCCGTGTCGACGGCGGCCACGTCGACGGCGGCCGGCGTTGCGTCGGGCGGGGTCACGCGGTGAACCGATTGAAGCGGCGGATGGTGATCGCCACGGATCCGACGATGCCCGCGATCGCGGTCGCGAAGTACGCGACGTCGGGCAGGTTGATGAAGAAGAACTCCGAGCTCAACTGAGCGCCGAATAGGGCCGCGTTCGTCCCGTCAAGAACAGACGAGGGGCTGGTGAGGAACAGCCAGTTCCCGATGTCCGACGACCCGAGCCCGGCGATCACTCCGGCCACGATGCCCGGGATCACGAACAAGGCAATGATCCCGGCCGTCGCGTAGGCCCGGCGCGGCGTGAACGCCGAGATGGCCATTGCCAGGCCGCCGAGGAGGCCCGCCGACAGAATGCCTTGAATGAGGATCGGCGGGATCGATGGAAGATCGTTCCGAACGGCGCCAAGGATGTCCGGCGACAGCAGGGAGCGTCCGAGGAACAGCACGAGCTGCGGAACCAGCTCAAGGAGGAGGAGCGCGGCGGCGAAGCCGCCGATCCGGGCAAGGGCGTAGTCGGATCGGCGAAGGGCCCGGGCGAAGTACAGCGACAGAATCCCGTGGCGCTGATCGCGGCCGAACAGCTCCGGGGCCTGGGCTGCGCAGAACAGCGCGACGATCGTCGAGATCGTGCTGAAGTAGGTCTCATAGCGGATCGGGGACTGCTCGGCGATCCGCTCACCCGCACCGAACCGCACGGCGAGCGTCAGCACGCCAACGATCGCAACCGCCGGCAGGATCGCAAGCGCGCCGAGTACGAACGGGGCGATCTTCGCCCGGCCGCCCCGCCCGATCCCGTAGGCCGTCCGGAGGCTGTGGCCGAAGAGCGACCGGATCGCGTGGGCCCGGCCGAGTCGCGGGCCCTCGTAGCCGCGGTAGCCGATGTCGTAGATCGAGCCCGTCGGCGTGCCGGCAGTGATCGGTGCCGTCATCGGGGGCCTTCCTCAGCCACGGAGGCGCCCGCGGTTGCCGTGGCGCCCGCACCGGTCGCCGTAGCCCCCGCGCCGGGTGGGATCGGCATGTCGCGGAAGAGATCCTCCAGCTTGTGGCGCCGCTGCTCGATCCGGACGAGCGCGAGGCCGAGGTCGACGATCGTGTCCCGGACGATGTCGTAGGGCCGATCGTCGGTGAGGGCGATGAGGACGGCCCGGCCGTCGGCGATCGCCTCGAGGCCCTGTGCGGTCAGCCGCGCGGCCAGCGCCTCACTCCCCTCCTCGACCTCGACCGCGAGGGTCCCGGTCTGCTCAGTAAAGGATCCAAGTGGCGCGGCCCTTAGCAGCTGGCCGCCCTCGATCGCGACGAGGAAATCGCAGACGCGTTCGATCTCGCCGAGCAGGTGCGAGGCCACGATCGTCGCGATGCCGAATTCGGTGCCCGTGCGGTGGATGAGCTCGAGCATCTCGTCCCGGCCGGCCGGATCGAGCCCGTTTGTCGGCTCGTCCAGCAGGAGCAGGCGCGGGTCGTGGACGAGCGCCTGGGCGAGCTTGACTCGCTGCTTCATCCCCGTCGAGTAGCCGCCGATCGCCCGGTAGCGCTCCTCGTACAGCCCGACGTGCCGCAGGACTTCGGCGGTCCGCTCGCGCGCAGCCGCCCGCGGGAGGCCGGACATGAGGGCGAGATGCGAGACGAAATCGGTCGCCGATGCGTCAGGCGGCAGGCAATCGTGCTCCGGAAGGTAGCCGACGAACTGGCGGATGTCGGTGCCTCGCGTCCGGACGTCCATGTCGAAGACGGTCGCCTCGCCGGACGTCGGGTCGATGAGCCCGAGGAGGATCTTGAGCAGCGTGCTCTTGCCCGCGCCGTTCGACCCGACGAGCCCAACGATGCCCCGCTCGATGTCGACCGTCAGGCCGTCGAGAGCGGTCACGCCGCCCGGATAGCGTTTCGTGAGCGACCGAATCGAGATGAGAGCCACGCCCGAAGGGTACCCGAGCGCAGGTGCCCCGCCGTCGCGTGTGTGAGCCGCGTCCGAACGGTTCCGTCGCGGGTACGCAACGCACCCTAGCGCTGGATTCCGGGCCGGCCAGGCCCAGTTCTTGCCATGTGCCCGCCAGGTGAGCGTTCGTCACGGAGTTCCTGTCAGATGCTCGCGTGACCGTCGTTTGACACGAAGCGGACGCGACCCGAGCTCGCGCTGAGCACGGCGCCTCGTCGCGGCTCGCTCGCCTCCCTGACGAGTGCTCATGGGGCGGGCATCTGACAGAAACGAGGCCGATATCAGCGCAGCGCGGCCTCCAGGGCAACTCGCGCGTCCGTGCCTTCGTCGCGCCACTTCACGATGAGCGCGGTGGCGATCGATAGGCCGTGGCGCTGGGCGAACGGCCCGGAGGCGGTCCGCGCGCCGGGCACCGCGACTGCGCCCGGGGGGACGACCAGGGGCGCATCGGCCGTGCCGCTGATGACCGTGTCGCTCGTGAGGTCGTAGATCCGCGACGTTCCCGTCAGCGTCACGCCCGCGCCGATGACCGCGCCGCGGCCGATGAGCACGCCCTCGAGGAGGACACTACCGGCCCCGACGAACGCGCCGTCCTCGACGATGACCGGCCGTGCGCCGGGCGGCTCGAGGACGCCACCGATGAGGACGCCGGCGGCGAGGTGAACGTCGGCGCCAATCTGGGCGCATGAGCCGACCAGGACGTGGCTATCGACCATCGTCCGCTCCCCGATCCAGGCCCCGATGTTCACATACGACGGCGGCATGACGACGACCCCGTCTCCCAGATGGGCGCCGGCCCGGATGCTCGTCCCGCCCGGCACGATGCGCCACGGGCCATCGCTCACGTCGCGCGGCGGCACCGACGCTCGATCCCGGAACCAGAACGGCCCGACGGTCCAGTCCCGGGTCGTCCGATCGGCGAATCGGGCGAGGATCGCGGCCTTGACCTCGGGGCGGACGCGCCAGCCACCAGCGGCGGAAGCGTCCGGCTCGGCCGCTCGAAGCCGCCCGTTTTCGAGATCGGCCAGCAGGGTGGCCTCGTCGATGTCGGTCAACGCGATCACGCCACCGCCTCCTGCGCCTTGCCGGCCATCCGGCCGCCCGACGCCTCGACAAGGCCCGCAGCCCGGAGCACATCGGCGAGCTGGGCCCGTGGCCCGTCGTCAAGCGGGAGGAGTGGCGCCCGGACAGCGTCGCCGTCGAGCAGCCCCATCAACGCCAGGGCCGCTTTCACCGGGACCGGATTCGGGCCGCCACGGAAGTTCGCGAGAAAGAGTGGCAGCCAGCGCTCGTGATGGCGCCTCGCACCGTCCCAGTCCCCCGCCCGCGCTGCGGCGCAGAGGGCCGCCATCTCGCCGGGGATCTCGTTCGATGCGACCGAAATGACGCCGTCGCCGCCGAGGGCGAGTATGGGCAGCGTCCAGGCGTCGTCCCCGGCGAGGACCGCGACGTCGCTTGGGCGCTCGCGGCAGATCCGGGCGATCTGCTCAAGATTTCCTGACGCCTCCTTGGTCGCGACGACGCGCGGATGCTCCGCCAGCCTCAGGAACGTGTCGGCGTCGACGTTCGTGCCGGTCCTCGAGGGCACGTTGTAGACGACGATCGGGAGGCCGCCGTCGTCGGCGATTGCCCGGAAATGTGCGGCGAGCATCCGCTGATCAGGGCGGTTGTAGTAGGGAGCCACGACCAGCGCCGCGTCGGCGCCGAGGTCCGCCGCGCGGCGGGTAGCCTGAACCGTCGCCGCCGTGTCGTTGGTGCCGGTTCCGGCAACGACGGCGATCCGACCGCGCGAGGGCCGCTCGCTGACTGTCTCGACGGTAATGGCGATGAGCCGATCGCGCTCCGACTCGGCGAGGGTCGGGGCTTCGCCGGTCGTCCCGACCGGGACGAGGCCGTCGATCCCTGCCAGCACCTGCCAGCGGACGAGCCGTCGGAAGGCGGCCTCGTCGACAGTGCCGTCGGCGGTGAACGGGGTGACGAGTGCGGTCAGCGCGCCCCTCAGCGCGGGCCGAGCGGCGCCAGGGGTGCGGACGATGGTGGTCATTGGAGGCTCTCCTTGTCTTTCTTCGGATCAGGCGATTGCAGCGAGGGCCGGAGCCGCAAGCAGCTCATCGACGACCTCGTCGAATCGATGGATGCCGGCCGATCGCGTCGCGCGCGACAGCCAGTCGGCGGCGGCCAGGGCCCCGGCGGCGTAGGCCGACCGGTCGCGCGCGGTGAGGCGAAGCTCGATGGTCTCGCCCGGCGAGTCGAACCCGACGAGGTGCATCCCGGGCGACGCGCCCGCCCGGATGACGGCGATCTCGAGTTCAGGATCCTCGCCGAAGCCGGCCGCGACGCGCCGGGCAAGCTCGCGTGCGGTCCCAGACGGACGATCATGCTTCGCCCGTCGATGCCACTCGAGCAAATAGGGCTCGAAGCCGTCGATCGGCCCGAGTAGTTCAGAGGCCCGTTCGACGAGCCGGAAGAAGAGCGCCGCCCCGAGACTCAGGTTGGGCGCAGCGACGGCAGCCGCGCCGTGGGCCTTGAGGTCGGCCTCCACCGCCGCCCGATCCGAGTCCCAGCCGGTCGTCGCGATCACGAATCGGCGACAGCCGGCAGCGAGCGCGGCCGCGATGTTGTCGCCGACCGCGTCGGCCCGCGACGCCTCGATCGTCAGGTGCGGCGTCCCGAGGTCAGTTCGGTCGCGCGCCCGGCCGGTCGGCCGGCCCAGTAGCGGCACCTCCGTGCCGCGTTCGCGGAAGGCAGTTGCGATCGCACGCCCCAGCGGTCCGTTTCCGAGAATGATCGTGTCCATCGATGTCCCTCGCTATCGCCGAGGGCCGCCGTTCCGGAGACATCAAAAAAGCCGCGGTCACCGTTTGGTGTCCGCGGCCCTGGAGCCTCCGATCCTGGAGGCCCGTGTCGGTCGTCGTCAGTGCGCGCCGTCAGAGCCCCAGGACCCGTGCCTCCCGGCAGGGCCGCAAGAGCTTCTTCTTGGCCTCAGTGGTCACGAAGTGATTGCGCACGCCGGAAGTGTTGCGCATAAACCCCATGTCTTGCAAGCCCCGAACCGAAATGGCTCCGAACCGCAACGAGGCGCGGAGGTCGTCCGATATCGAACGTCACGCGAATTCACTTCCGTCCCGGCGCCTCGTCCGAGATCGGAATCCGCTTTCGGAGCAGCTACCGCCGGACAACTGATTTCCGGCGACGTTCGGAATCGGACTATCGGCCTGGGCTGCCATGGCCCAAAGCGGCTCAGGCGCCCGCATGGGCCGCGATGCGGCGACCGTCAGGCGGAGAGTCGCGCGGAGCGCTGGTAGCGCTCCATCAATTCCGCGACGACGGCGCGGGCTTCGCGCCACTCCTGCTGGTCACCGAAGATCTCGGCGTCCACGCCCCACCGGCCCAGCTGGGCCATCGCCGTGACGATCGCCGAATGCTGGAATGAGCGGCCGCGCCCGCCGTCGATCGCTCCCGTGACGAGGTATCGCCGGACCAGATCGAACGGCGCTTCCCAGCGACCGATCCTGATTCGATCGCCGACGCGCATCGACTCAAGGAGATCGTCATCGCCCACCGGGAACTGGTCGTGCTCTTCCATGTGGGTGACGAGGTCGACGCGACCGATGCTGGAGCGGTGCGACGGCAACCGTCCGTCGTCGCCGACGGTCTGATAGCAGTTCGGGCAGCTCGGTAGCGTCGCGTCGGACCGCGGCTCAGCCCCGAATGGCAGCCCGCAGCGGCGGCAGAACGTGATGTCAGGCGTGGGTGCGGCCATTCCGCATTGCAGGCAGGAGAGGCCCTGGCTGCCGGATTGGCGCTCGGGTCGCTGGCCTCCGAGAGAGAAGGTCAGCTTCACGCGGTCCTCCGGGTGGCCAGGCCGACGACCGGCGCCTGTTCGGTATTCGAGCCCCCGCGAGCGGCAGCGGCAATGAGCCGCCGAAGCGTGACCAGGCCGTCGAGCGCGGGGCCGACCTGGCCCCGTTCCAGGATCAGGATCGGCAGCGGCTCCGACGTGTGAGACAGCTGAAGTAGGATCACCGGAAGCGATCCGTAGCTGCCGATCGCGACATCGCCGAGATCCGCGTACGACCAGGGCGCGCGGGGGACGCGGCGGACAAGCGAAGGCCCGCCGCAGCGGCAGACGGTGAGTCGGTCCAAGCCGACCAGGACGGCGGATCCGGCGGCGCCCTCGATCCGCGCAACGACGTTCCCGACGTCTCGCGCACACGTACAGATCGAGCTGCGGGCAATGACCATCGTCGTCCTTCGCGAGGGGCTTTGGTAGTTGCCCAACCGTAGGCTACGTGGCCCGGAACGGG
>JANMPL010000111.1:0-2355 GCA_031369845.1 Chloroflexota bacterium | reverse complement strand
GTGAGATTCGCGAGGGTCGGGCCGTCAGTCACGGCCACGTTGACCGGCGGGTTGGCCGCGACCGCGCGATGAGCGGCGTCGACCGGCCCGAGGATCAGGTCGGCTCCGCTGGTGTCCACGATGCCCGACACGAGGAGATCCATCCTTTGACCGCCGGGCAGGCTGAAGGTGACGCTGTCGCCCGGTGTCAGCCCGAGATTCGTGGCCAGGTCGCGGCTGACCGCGATCTGGCCGGGGACGACCGTCCCGGCCGACAGGTTGAACAGGCCGGTCGATGCCTGGAAGCCGGCATCGACCCCGACGATGACGCCGGCACTGGTCTGGGTCGCGGCTCCAGCCTTGGCCAGGCTCGCTGTATCGAAGTGGACGAGATCGAACGGCTGCGTCGCCCGGACGGCCGGATCCGCGTTGATGATCGCCGCGGCGGCGGCGCCGTCGGCGCCCGGGGCGAGGATCGCCTGGGCGTCGACCGGCTGAGCGGCGAGCGCCCGCCGAGTGACGGTGGTTCCCGAGGCCGACCCGAACAGGACGACGGACATCATCAGGGCAGCCGCGATCGCCACCCCGACGGCCGCGGCGAGGGTCCGCCTGCGTTCGCGACTGACGAGCTGCCAGATGTGGGTTCCCATGTTCATGACTCGATCCCTTCGGAGGTGAGTCGACCGTCGTGCATCCGCACGCGTCGGTCGGCGCGCGCGGCGCTCTGGGGGTCGTGGGTGACGAGGACGAGGCTGGCGCCGCTGGTACGGCTCGCTTCCGAGAGCAGGTCCAGGACCAGCGAGGCGTTCTCGTCATCGAGGCTGCCGGCGGGCTCATCGGCAAGGATCAGCGCGGGGTTGGCCACGATGGCTCGCGCGACTCCGACTCGCTGCCGTTCGCCACCCGAGAGCTCGTCGATCCGGGCGCTTCCGAACCCGTCGAGGCCGACCTGCGCCAAGGCAGCTTCGGCTCGCACGCGGCGGTCCGTCGCCGGCACGCCGTCGAGGGCCAGTGGCAACGCGACGTTGTCCGCGGCCGACAGCGAGCCGACCAGGCCGGAGGCCTGGAAGACCACGCCCATCGCCGATCGCCGCAAGCGCGCTCGCTCGGTTGGGGACAGGCGGGCAAGATCGTGTCCGAGAACGGTCACGGTGCCCGCGTCGGCCCGGTCGATCCCGGCCAGCAAGCCGAGGAGCGTCGACTTGCCCGAGCCCGACGGTCCCTCGATCGCCACGAACTCGCCCGGAGCTATGTCGAGGTCAACCGAGTCGACAGCCCGGACAGGCGGCGAACCGGACCGGACGAACTCACGCGTCGCGCCGACACAGCGGATCACGGCGTTCATCGCGGCCCCCGATCAGGAACGACCCGGCCGTCACGGAGCTCGATGATCCGATCGGCCCGCGCGGCGACGTCGTGGTCGTGGGTGACGAGGACGACGGTCGTACCCTCGGCGAGATGGGTGTCGCGGAGCAGCTGCAGAACGACGTCGGCGCTCGCGCTGTCGAGCTCGCCCGTGATCTCATCGGCCAAGAGGACCGCCGGCCGGGCCGCCAGGACGCAGCTGAGGGCGGCGCGCTGTTGCTCACCACCCGACAGCTGGGACGGGCGGTGACCAGCTCGGAGGCCGAGTCCGACGCGCTCGAGGGCGAACCTCGCGCGAGCCTTATCGAGTGGCCGACCCGCGAGCCAGGCCGCCAGTCGGACGTTCTCGACCAGGGACAGCATCGGGGCCAGGTTCTGGCTCTGGTAGACGATCCCGATCTCGCGGCCGCGGATCGCCGAACGGGTCGCGTCATCGGCGGTCGCGAGGTCGCGGCCGAGGAACTGGACGCGCCCGGCTGTCGGTCGGTCGGAACCGGCCAGGAGGTTGAGGAGGGTGCTCTTTCCGGAGCCGGAGCGACCCATGATCGCCACGAACTCGCCGGGCTGGACGGTCAGGTCGACGCCGCGCAGGGCGATCGTCTCGACATCGGCCTCGCGATAGACGCGGATCACATCGGTCAGGCGATAGACCGCGTCATCGGCCGCGGGCTGGGCGGCGAACCCTTCGATCGAGCGACGGCGGGGCAACTCGGCGATCGTCACGCCCACCGGAAGCTCTCGATCATCTGGCGAAATGCATCGACGTTGTCGACGCCGTTCGGCGTGGCCAGGGACACGATCGCAAGGCCGCTCGGGCCGGGCACGTAATAGCGATCAACCGCCGAGGGGACCTGCTTGCCGGTCACCGGGTCGGGCGCCGATGGGATGTCGTAGGCGAGGTGGACGAGGGCCGTCCCGTTGATCGTGACGGTGTCCTGCTTGATCATCTTGAATCCCGCCTGGCGGCCCAGCGCGGGCAGGTCCGTGCCGCTGACGTAGGTCGCGACGTCC
>JANMPL010000069.1:0-2966 GCA_031369845.1 Chloroflexota bacterium | reverse complement strand
CGGTCGCGTGGATCGTCTCCAGCGCGTCAGTCTCCTTGATGATGGAGAGGGTCTTGACCGCGGCAGCGGCGGCGATGCGGTTGCCGGCGTACGTCCCGCCGTGGCTGACCTTGTCGGGCAGGACGCTCATGACCTCTTCGGTGCCACCGAAGGCCGCCGCGGGGTAGCCGTTGCCCATCGCCTTGGCGTACGTCGCGAGATCCGGCGTGACACCGAAGAACTCAGCCGCACCGCCCCGCGCGAATCGGAAGCCGGTCTTCACCTCGTCGTAGATCAGGACCGTGCCGAACTCCTTCGTCAGGGCCCGGATCGCCTCGTGGAAGCCGGGCTGCGGCATGATCGCCTGGGCATTGCCGAGGACCGGTTCGATGATGACCGCCGCGATGTCGTTGCCGTCCCGCTCGAAGATGCGCCGGAGGACGTCCATCGCGTTGTAGCGAGCCGGGATCATCGTCCGACTGACTTCTTCCGGGATCCCGCGGCCCCAGGCCAGGCCGACCGGGTTCTCCTGGTCGCCCAGCTCCGACATGTCGTTCGGGGTAACACTGATCAACGCGTAGTCGTGGACGCCGTGATACTGGCCCTCGAACTTCACGATCTTCGTCCGGCCGGTGTACGCCCGGGCGACGCGCATCGCGTGCATCGTCGCCTCGGTCCCGGACACGGTCATCCGGGCCTTCTGGACCCAGCCGGTCAGCTCCTTGATGAGCTCGATCGTCTGGACCTCGTCCTCACTCGTCAGCGAAAAGCTGACCCCCTTGCGCATCCGCTCGTTGACGTAGTCGTCCACGCGGTCGTCGCCATGACCGAGGATGACCGGCCCGTAGCCCATGCGAAGGTCGATGTACTCGTTGCCGTCGATGTCCCAGACGGTGCCGCCCTTGCCGCGATCGACGTAGATCGTGTCCTCGCCCCAGGCGCGGAAGTTGGAGTTCGTGCCTCCCGGCAGGCTCTCCATAGCCCGGCGATACATCGCTGCCTGGCGCTCGCGGCGGAGGGTCTTCGGGGTGGCGGTGGCGGCCACGGGTTCGGTCGTCATGGTCACTCCGTTGCTTCGGGAGGGCGGTGCGGTAGGCGAGACAGCCGTTGCGGGGTACGGAACGTCGGGGTGGCAATCTTGGCACAACGCGTTCGCGACCGTCAACGCGGATATCGTCCCGTCGGGGACTAGGACGTGCGAAATCCGCACGTGCCGACGCAAGAGGAGCGCGGGATGCGTTGCCTCGGACGGCGTTACGATGCGGCGATGGAAACGTCCCGTGGCCGGCCAGCCGAACCAATCAGCTACTGGCTGGCCGCGAGCCCGGCCGGCCCCGCCCGCCCGCCACTCGCCTCCGACGGCCGGGCTGATGTCGTCGTCATCGGCGGTGGCTTCACAGGCATGTGGACCGCGATCGCCCTGACCGATTCGGATCCCTCGCTCCGGGTCGTAATGCTGGAGGCGGAGTCCGTGGGCTTCGGCGCCAGCGGCCGGAATGGCGGCTTCTGCGCGTCCAGTCTCACGCATGGGCTCGCCAATGGCATTCGTCACTTCCCGGACGAGCTAGCCACCCTCGAGCGGGAGGGCGTGGCCAACCTGCGGGCGCTCGTCGACTTCACGCGCGACAACGGCATTGCCTGCGGATCAGCCGCACCAGGTCGACGAATTCCGCGCCTGGGTCGACGAGGCCGCGGCGTGGGGCGAGGAGCTCGAGTTCATGGACCGCGAGCGCGTCCAGGCGGAGGTCCGCTCCCCGCTCTGGCACGCCGGGCTCTTCCGGAAGCCGGGGCGCGACGCGCTGCTCGACCCGGCGAAGCTCGTCAGGGGCCTTGCCCGGGTCTGCGAGGAGCGCGGCGCGAGGATCCACGAGTCGAGCCGGGTGACCGCCGTCGAGCGACGGGCGGGTGGCGTCCGGGTCCGCACCGCCAATGGCGCCATCGTGACCGCCGACCACGTCGTCGTCGCGACCTCCGCCTATTCGGGCTGGCTGGCTCGGCTGTCGAACCAGTTCGTGCCCGTCTATGACTACGTCCTCGTGTCCGATCCGATGACCCCCGAGCAGCGCGAATCGATCGGCTGGCAGCGGCGACAGGGGATGTCCGATGCGAACAACCAGTTCCACTATTTCCGATTGACCGCAGACGATCGGGTCCTGTGGGGCGGCTACGACGCGATCTACCACTTCGGAAACGGCGTTGGGCGGGAGTTCGACCGACGGCCGCCGACCTTCGAAATGCTCGAACGGCAGTTCCTGGCGGCATTCCCGCAACTCGACGGCCTGCGCTTCCCGTTCCGCTGGGGCGGCGCGATCGATACGACGTCGCGCTTCACCGTGACGTTCGGGCAGGCGCTCGGGGGACGGCTGACGTATGCGCTCGGCTACACGGGGCTCGGCGTCGGGGCGAGCCGCTGGGCGGGCGGCGTCGTCCGCGATTTCATCCTCCGGCCGGACTCCGACCTCCTGCGATTGCGCTTCGTCCAGAGCGCGCCGATCCCGTTCCCGCCCGAGCCGTTGCGCTACGCCGCCGTCCAGGCTGTCCGCTGGGAGCTTGCCCGGGCCGACCGGAACGAGGGCCGGCGCGGGCTGCTGCTCCGGACACTCGACGCCCTCGGGATCGGCTTCGACTCGTAGGTCGCGGCCAGACGATCCCGTGGCTATTTGCGTCGAGGTGTCGGGATCCGGATCAGGTCGCCCGGTCGAATGTGTGCGGGGTTGTGGAGACCCGGATTCATCCGAAGAACGGTGTCGTAATCGACACGGTAGTAGTGGACGATGCTGAAGAAGTTGTTACCCGGCCGCACGACGTAGACATAACAATTGCTCCTCCGAGGGCAGGCAGTCAGTTCAGGGAACCGGTCGGTGATGCGTCCTTCAACCGTGTCAGGGGTTCGCGTCGGTCGAGGGGTCTGCGTCGGAGTCGGGGTTGGGCTTTCCGTCGGTGCTGAGGCTTCGACTGTAGAGGCTGACGGGCTGGCGCTCGCCACC
>JANMPL010000007.1:0-4437 GCA_031369845.1 Chloroflexota bacterium | reverse complement strand
CCTCGCCCGGCCCGATCCTGATCTCCGTCTCATCGTGGCGCTGGCGCACGGGACCGGTCAGGCGCTCGCCAAAGCGCGCCTCGAGGCGTCGCCGGAGCAGAGGATCCACGGTCAGACGCCGTCCGGGACCGTCGGGCCGATGGCGCGCTCCGGCCAGTGCCCGCGGCGATCCTTGATGAGCTGCTGCAGCTTCATCATCCCGTAGATGAGGCCCTCAGGTCGTGGCGGACAACCCGGGACGTAGACGTCGACCGGCATGACCCGGTCGATCCCCTCCACCGTCGAGTAGCTCCGCTTGTAGCGTCCGCCCGAACACGTGCAGTCGCCCATCGCGACGCACCACTTGGGCTCCGGCATCTGCTCCCAGAGGCGGACGAGCGGCCCGGCCATCTTCGTCGTCAGGGTGCCCGCGACGATCAGCACGTCAGCCTGGCGGGGGCTCGCCCGGAACGGGAACATGCCCCAGCGGTCCATGTCGTTCTTCGATGTCGCGGCCGACATCATCTCGATCGCGCAGCAGGCCAGGCCCGACAGGAGGGGCCAGAGGCTGTTCGCCCGGATCAGGTCAAGCACGTAGTCGGCCTTGGTCGGGATGACCTCGAGCGGACCGCTCCAACGCGCGTCGTCGCGGCGGAACGCAGGATCCAGCTCGTGGGCGGCAAGGTGGGTAATGTCCGATTCGAGGCCACCGCCGTAGGCCGTCGGGTCGACCGACTGCCAGAGGGTGTTCGGGACGACGATCGGCTCGATCAGCGCGCTCTCGGCACGGACGGCGAGCGCCGATGGGGCGTTGCCGCTCTGGTCCGAGGGCATGGCGGTCGTGTCGTCCGGGCCCGACCCGCGGCCGCGTGTCTTGCTGCTCATTTCCAGTTCAGGACGCCCTTGCGCCAGGCATAGGCGAGGCCGAGGAGCAGGATGCCGACGAAGACGAGCATCGTCACGAAGCCGCCGATCAGGAGATCGCGGAAGACGATCGCCCAGAGGTAGATGAAGATCACCTCGATGTCGAAGGCGACGAACAACAGGGCATAGATGTAGAACGAGAGTCCGAACCGCCCGTGGGTGTCGCCGTACGTGTCGATGCCGCTCTCGTAGGGCAGGCCTTTGTGGGCGTCGCCGCGGTTCCGATGGGTGAGCAGCCACGCGGCGCCGAACGTCAGGAAGACGAACGACAGGCCGGCGAAGGCGAAGCCGACGATGTACCAGATCCCGGTCAACCGACGTTCACTCCGAGCAAGCCGCGGGTAGATCCGATGTGGTGCGCCCGATGCGCCGTTGGAAGGGCTCCCCTGGGGCGGAGCACGGGCGGACACGCGGGTCGCCACGATGCACTCATTCTAGCAGGGGAGGTCGTCCGGGCAGTACGCGGGCAGCACGCGGGCAGCACGCGTGCGCAGCGTCCGGCGCGGTCGCCAGACGGTGGGATCGAGTGGGGCGGAAGGTCGGGGAGCGGATCGCGCCGAGCGCGCGTGCCAGTTCGCGATCCGCTCCCCGGCGGTGTGGCGGTCGCGGCACTGGGTGCCGCTGACCTGCGGGACCAGTCTGCGCCGGGCCCGATGAGCGAGTCGATAGGGAGTTAGCCGTAGTCGGGTGGCGTCCGGTGCGTTCGCTCACCGGCCCCTATCCCGCGGCTGGTCAGCCCAGTCCGCGCAGCTTCTCGCCGGCGGGCAGGTCGCGCCCGAAGGCCATCACCCGGAAGCCGCCCATCGCCCCAGGATCGATCATCCGGACGACCGCGGAACGAGCCTCGAGGTAGGCCTGGAGGCTCGCGCCCGGGCCCGACTGGAGCTCGACGAGGAGCTCGCCTGCGCCGAGCGCGGCAAGGAAGCTTCCCTGGCTCGTCGTGCCGAGATGGACGAGGCCTGCGCGGGCGGCGGCGCTCTCGACGGCGGTGACATCGACGTGGGCCGTCAGGTCCTGCCGGCCGATGGCGCGGAAGGGGTCGTCGTGGACGCGCTGGGCGTGATACGCGGCCAGCGTCCCTGCTCTTCGGCGGATCGGGTCGTAGAGCTCGGTGGCCGGGTGGCCGTAATCGATGAGCAGCAGGAGCCCGCGTTGGAGGCCCGCGGCGGCGCCGGCAATCCAATCGTCGACGGCGAGGCAGATCTCGGCGTGCTGGCCATCGGCGAGCTCGATCCCTTCGGCGGCGAAGCGATCGGCGAGGGCCGATGTCGACGGCTCGTCCTCCTCGTCGGCGAAGTCGCCGTCGCGCCACCCGACGAAGACCTCGCGCAGAAGGCCGCCGCGCCCGACTACGCGGTGCGTCGCAAGCGCATCGAGGACTTCGTTGGCGAGAACGATTCCGACGATCGGCGCGCCATCGTCGGCCTCGAGTCGATTGGCGACGTTGGCAGTGGCGAGTCGATCCTGCAGTTCGTCGAGCCGCCTCGGCTCGACCTCGATCGGTCGATATCGGACGACCGCGGCGAGGTCGGACTTATCGGCCGCCAGGCCCGTGAGGATTCCCTCCGCAAGGGCGCCGCTGCCTGCTCCAATCTCCCGGATCGTGAAGACGTCGGGTCTCCCGATGGCTCGCCAAGCGTCGTCGACGTGGCGGGCGATCGCCCGACCGAAGATCGGGTGGGCCTCGGGGGCGGTCAGGAAGTCGCCTGCGCGTCCAGGCCGCGCCGACCCCGCCCGGTAGTAGCCGGACTCCGGGTCGTAGAGGGCCAGCTCCATGAAGCGGGCGAACGTCATCGGGCCGCCCCGTTCGATCTCGTCGCGGATCAGCCCGACGAGGCGACCGTCGCTCTCGACCGTATCGAGGTCGACGGCTGGGATCCGCTTCAGCTGCGGGCCGATGTCCATCTGTTACTCCAGCCGCCCCGGGCCGGGTACGGCCCCGAGCGCCAGCCGCAGGCCGGGCCCGACGAGCGTGTGACCGCCGAGGACGATCGGCACCTGGGCGTCCGCGGCCGACCGGGTGAGGTCCCGAAGCCACGGATCGGCGATCCGCTCGTGGAGGAGGAGATCGGAGGCGAAGCGGTCCTCTGGGCTGGGCCAGTCAGCCTCGTCCGAGCCGAGCCGATGGGCCAGCAGGACGCGGCTGTCGACGAGGGCCGCCTCTCCCAGGTCCGCCACCAGTCTGCCGAGTGACGCCGGTCCGTCGCGGTCGAGGAGCGCTCCCAGGACGGAGCGCGGCGGGCGTTGGCCGGCGATGGCGGTGCGGAGGCCGCGCTCCTCAATGAGCGCCCGCGTTCTTGCGGCGGTCCGTCGCTCGAGCCAGGCGAGCCCCGATGCGGAAAGCCGGCCGGCGACCAGCAGCTCGCCACGCGGGTCCGCGGCGACCGCTCGTACGGCGGCGAGACGAGTCTTGACCCGGTCGACGATCCCCGGCGAGGGTTGGGTCGATAGCCCCGGGCTGTCGAGCAGGACGAGATCGAGCGGCCCATCGATGTCCACGCCAAGCCGCCAGCGCCGCCGCAGATCGGTCACCTCGTAGCCTGCGACCTCCGCCAGCCAGCGCGGCAGCCCGTTGTCCGTGGCCAGGTCCGGCAGTGCGCCGAGGTTGCGCGCGCGGGAGACCGCGACGACGTCGGCCGAGAACCTGTTGTTGGCGAGCGCGATGCACGCCTGGTCGGAGCTTGCGGCAGCCACGAACGCTCGCCGGTCGGCGGACGTCGCCATCGGGATTGCCCCGGAACCCAGCACCACGACACCGTCCGCCCGGCTGCTTTCGACGAAGCCCCGCAGCCGAGTCCCGAAGGCGATGCCATCGGGTGGCCCTCCCGCTATGGTCACGTCGGTCGCACCGGCGGCTAGGAACCCGCGGCGGTGGCGCTCGGCCATCGCCGCCCGGGCCGTCGCGACCCAGCGCTCGAGTTCGCCCGCGCGCGGCCCCGGTTCTGGGTGCAGGATGAGCACGGCGACGTCGGACATCCAATGGAGTCTACCGATCGGGAGGCGGGCCCTGACCAGGCGAGTGCGGGCGTACATCGGGCTCGGGGCAAACCTCGGCGATCCGGCCGCGACGATCGCCGCCGGCGTCAACGCCCTTGCGGCGCTGTCGCGATTACACCTGCGGGGCGTCTCGGCGCTCTACGCCACGGAGCCGGTCGGCGTCGTCGACCAGCCCGAGTTCCGGAACGCGGTTGTCGCGATTGACGTCCCGCCCGGCCCGGATCCCGCCAGCGGCGCGCTGGCCCTGCTCGTCGCTCTCAAGCGGCTGGAGCGGGCGTTCGGGCGGCGCGAGCGGGGGCGTTGGGGCCCCCGCGAGCTGGACCTCGACCTCCTGGTGTTCGGGCGCCACCGGATCGAGGTCGAGCGACCAGCGGGAGCACGTTCGACCGATCCGTCCCGCCCAACTGACCTCGTCGTTCCGCATCGGCTCACCGGGGAGCGGCTGTTCGTCCTCGCGCCGCTCGCCGATCTTGCGCCGCGCCTGGTGCCGCCCGGTTGGACCGAAACCGTGGAGACGGCTCGCCGGCGTCGCGAGGC
>JANMPL010000021.1:0-8429 GCA_031369845.1 Chloroflexota bacterium | reverse complement strand
CTTCTACGCGGCCGCCGAGACCGGGCAGATCGGTGCGTACCTCTACTCGCCGGCATTCGCCCAGGCGCTGGCGCCGTTCGTCGCCCTTCCCCTGGCCTTCTTCACGGCTCTCTGGACCGCGCTCAACTTCGCCGCGCTCTGGTGGCTCCTGCGGCGCTGGGCGTTGCCGAGCCTCCTCTTCCTGCCGATTCCGTTCGAGATCATCTCCGGCAATGTCCACCTGCTCTATGCGGTCGCGATCGTCGCGGGATTCCGCTACCCGGCGACGTGGGCCCTCATGCTCCTGACGAAGGTCACGCCGGGGGTCGGCCTGCTCTGGTTCCTCGTCCGGCGCGATTGGCGAGCACTCGCCATTGCGACCGGGTTCACAGCGGTGATCGTCGCCGCCTCGTTCGTCCTGGATCGGTCGGCGTGGGAGCAGTGGATCGCGATCCTGAGGAGCGATCTCGCGGGCGCGGGCCAGGCTTCGTTCGAGACCGTCGGCTGGTACCTCGCGGTGCCGTTGCTGCCTCGGCTGGTGGTCGCCGCGATCCTGACCGTCGCCGCGGCGTTGACCGATCGGCGATGGCTCGTGCCGATTGCCGTTGTGATTGCGCTTCCCGTCATCTGGCTGAACGGGCTCGTAGTACTGGCGGCCGTCGTTCCGTTGTGGCTGGCGCGGGCGAGGGCCGTTGAGGACAGGCTCCCGGCAACCGTCGCGCGGGGCTCGGAGTCGTGACGTTCCCGCGGCTCTGGGCCGTCCTCGCCGTCCTCCTGCCCGTCGTCGGGACGTTGGTCGCCAACATGTCGAGCGTTGATCTTGCCTATCACCTCCGGGCCGGCGACGAGATCCTCGGCGGCGCCATCCCACGGACGGACACGTGGACCTACACCGCGGCAGGCCTCCCGTGGCTCGACCAGCAGTGGGGCGCCCAGGCGATCCTCGCCGCGACGTATCGCGTCGCCGGCTGGACCGGGCTCGTCGTCCTCCGGGCCGCGCTCGTCGGGACGTTGTTCGGGCTGCTGTTCCTCGCCTGTCGCCTCCGTGGGGCCGACCTCCGCCGGGCCGCCTGGCTCACGCTCGCCGCGTTCTTCGTCTCGGCCGTCGCCCTCGCCCTTCGGCCGCAGCTCTTCGGGATGGTCCTGCTCGCGGCGACACTGGTGCTTCTCGCCGGCCGCCATCGCTGGCCGCGGCTCCTCTGGCTCGTGCCGGTGACCGTCGCGGTCTGGGCCAACCTCCACGGCAGCTTCTTCCTCGGGCCGGTCGTCGTCGGACTCGCGTGGCTCGAGGACCTTCACGACCGGCGGCCGGCCGCGTGGCGGACGCTCGCCGTTGCGGTCGTCGCGGCGCTGGCGGCGTTCGTGAACCCGTTCGGCGTCGAGGTCTGGAGTTACGCGGCCGGGCTGTCGACGAACAGCGAAGTGACGGCCCGGATCACCGAGTGGCAGCCGACGTCGCTCCGGATCGTCCCCGGGATGCTTTTCTTCGGCTCGGCCCTGGCGGTCGCGACGATCCTGGCGCGACGACCCGGCGCCGTGAGCTGGCCGACACTCGCCTGGCTCGGTGTCTTCTTCGTCATCGGTGCCTACGCGATCCGTGGCGTCGCGTGGTGGCCGCTTGGAGCGGCGTATGCGATCGCCGGACTCGTCGCGAGCGCCCCGTCGGAGGCCGGCGCAGCGATTCGCCCGTCCCGCGGCTCGTCGCGAATCAACGTCGCCATCGTCGTCGCGCTCGTCGTCGTCGGGATTGTCTTCCTGCCCGTCTGGCGGCCGATCGATCCCGGCCTTCGCGCGCCCGTCGGCGTCGTCGGTCATGCCCCGCCGGGCGTCACCGCCGCTCTCCGCGAGGTTGCCCGACCGGGCGATCGGCTCTTCAACCCGCAGCCATGGGGCTCATGGTTCGAGTTCGCGCTACCGGACATGCCCGTCGCGATCGACTCCCGGATAGAGGTCTTCCCGCCCCAGGTCTGGGACGACTACGGGGCGGTAACCGGGGGCACCGTGGGCTGGGAGACGATCCTCGATCGTTGGGGCGTCACGATCGTCGTCGTCCCGGCCGACGACGAGGCGTACATCGCGCGGCTCCGGACCGCCGGCTGGCACGAGGCTTACGCCGACGGCGATGCCCTCGTATTCACGGCCGATGCGCGATGGCCGGCCGACTCGTAGCAGCCGAGAGAGCTATGGCCGCCGAGCGAGCCGCGGCTATCCTGAGACCATGACGTCCCCCCTGCCCCCGCCCGATCTCGACCTCGTCGTCCTCGGCGGTGGGGGCCATGTCGGCCTCCCGCTCAGCCTCGCCTTCGCCGAGGCCGGGCAGCGCGTCGGCATCTACGACATCAGCCAGCCGACCCTCGACCGCATCGCGTCGGGCGAGATGCCGTTCAAGGAGAGCGGCGCCGATGCCCTGCTGGCAGCGCTCATCCCGACCGGCCGGCTCGTCATGTCAGCCAACGCCGACATCCTCTGCCGGACGGAGCAGGTGATCGTCGTGATCGGGACCCCGGTCGACGAGTTCCTCGGCCCGTCGATGACGGTCTTCGAGCGAGCGGTGGAGCAGATCGCCCCGAACCTGCGCGACGGCGCCCTCGTCATCCTCCGAAGCACGGTCTATCCCGGAACGAGCGAGTACGTGGCCCGCCACCTCGAGGCACGTGGCCGGCAGGTCGATCTCGCGTTCTGCCCGGAGCGGATCGCGGAGGGCCATGCCCTCGAAGAGCTCCATACGCTGCCCCAGATCGTCGGCGCCGATACGGACGCGGCCGCCGAACGCGCCGAGCGGCTGTTCGGAATCCTCGCGTCGCGGACGATCAGGACGACGACGAAGGAGGCCGAGCTCGCGAAGCTCTTCACGAACACGTGGCGCTACATGAAGTTCGCGGTGGCCAACCAGTTCTTCATGATCGCCGACCAGGCAGGGGTCGACTACGCGAACGTCCTCGAGGCGATCCGGCTCGACTATCCGAGGGCCGCCGATCTGCCCGGACCGGGCTTCGCGGCGGGGCCGTGCCTCTTCAAGGACACGATGCAGCTCGCGGCGTACACGTCGGACCACTTCCCGCTCGGGCAGGCGGCGATGCAGGTCAATGAGGGCCTGCCCGCCTATATCGTCTCGGCGCTCGAGCGGCGGTACGAGGGCCTCCCGGGCAAGACCGTCGGCATCCTCGGCATGGCGTTCAAGGCCGAGTCCGACGATCCGCGGGCGTCACTCAGCTACAAGCTCCGCAAGCTCCTCGCCTGGGCTGGAGCTCGTGTCGTCTGCACCGACCCCTACGTCCGCGACGATCGACTCGTCAGCCTCGACACCGTCCTCGCCGAGAGCGACATCCTCGTCCTCGGCGCGCCGCACCACGCGTATCGCGGTCTCCAGGTCGGCGGCAAGGACGTCGTCGACATCTGGGGTGCGCTCGGCCAGGGAATCCACCTGTGAAAATCCTCGTGACGGGAGCGGCCGGGTTCATCAACGGCTACCTCGTCCCGGACCTGCTCGAGGCAGGCCACGAGGTCATCGGCCTCGATGACTTCTCGAAGTACGGCCGCCTCGCGAAGTCATACGACGACCACCCGCGCTACCGATTCGTCGAGGGCGACGCGAAGGACGCAGGGCTCATGCGCGAGCTCGCGGCCGACTGCGATCAGGTCGTCGCCGCGGCCGCGATGATCGGCGGGATCAGCTACTTCCACGAGTTCGCCTACGACCTGCTGGCCGAGAACGAGCGGATCCTGGCGGCGACGTTCGACGGAGCGATCGCCGCCCACCGCGACGGCCATCTCCAGCGGATCATCGTCGTCTCGTCGTCGATGGTGTACGAGTCCTCGACGGTCTTTCCGACCCCCGAGGGCGCCCAGCTGACGTCGCCGCCGCCGATCTCGACGTACGGGTTCCAGAAGCTGGCCTCGGAGTACTTCGCGAAGGGCGCCCTCGAGCAGTACGGGCTGCCGTACACGATCGTCCGGCCGTTCAACTGCGTCGGGATCGGCGAGCGCCGGGCCCTTCGGGACACCGACATCATGTCGGGCAACGTGAAGCTCGCCCTCTCCCACGTCGTGCCGGACCTCGTCCTCAAGGTCATGAAGGGTCAGGACCCGCTCCATATCCTCGGCGACGGGTCGCAGGTCCGCCACTACACGTATGGCGGCGATCTCGCCTGCGGGATCCGGCTCGCGATGGAAAGCCCCGACGCGCTCAACAACGACTTCAACCTCTCGACCGCTCGATCGACGACGGTCCTCGAGCTGGCGGAGTGCATCTGGTCGAAGGTCCATGGCGACGGCCGCCCGTTCCACCACGTTTCCGACCCACCCTTCGAGCACGACGTCCAGCTCCGCGTCCCCGACGTCCGCAAGGCCAAGGACGTCCTCGGCTTCGAAGCCACGACCTCCCTCGAGACGATGCTCGACGAGGTCATCCCGTGGATCCGCCAAGAGGTGGTGGTCGGTCGGCTGTAGGCGAGCGCGCGCGAATCCCGATTGCGGCACAATCGCCACATGACAACGAAGAAGCAATCAGAACCCGATCCCCAGCCCGAGCAACCGCTGAACCGCGAGGAGCGGCGCCGGGCGAAGTTCGGCAAGGCCGGCAAGGTTCACCAGCACAACCCGCTAGGGCCGTGGCCCGAGATCGAGGCGAACCGGGCTCTCAAGGACGCAACCGGCGACCAGGCGGCGCACGCCGGCGGGCCCGACCAGGACATCACGCACACAACGGGTCCCGCAGCGACCGAGACCGCCGATCGGGCACCCGCGATCGAGGGCGCGAAGCCAGGCACGAAACCGAAGGGCTGACCGGACGGTATCCTCGGGCCATGCCGGAGGAAACGCCCAGCCCCGAGCTCGCCATCGTCCTGCCCGTCTACAACGAGGGTGAGGCCGTCGAGCCCGTGCTCCGGGGCCTGTCGGCCGGCGTCTCGACGCTCCACGAGCTCGTTGTCGTGTACGACTTCGACGAGGACACGACGGTCCCCGTCGTGGCGCGACTGGCCGCCGAGATCCCGGGCCTGCGCGGCCTGCGGAACGACATCGGACGCGGCGTCCTCAACGCGATGAAGTCGGGGATTGCCGGGACCAACGCGCCCTACGTCCTCATCTCGATGGCCGACGGGTCCGACGAGCCCCACGTCGTCGACCCGATGGTCGGCCTGGCCCGAGCCGGCGCCGACGTCGTCTCAGCCAGCCGCTACATGCGCGGCGGTGGGCAGGTCGGCGGACCGCTCCTCAAGCGATTGATGAGCCGGGCCGCGGGCCTGACGCTCCACTGGTTCGCCGGCGTCCCGACCCACGACCCCACCAACAACTTCAAGCTCTATTCCCGTCGGTTCCTCGACTCCGTGACGATCGAGAGCACCGCCGGCTTCGAGCTTGCCCTCGAGCTGACCGTCAAGGCGACGCTGATGGGCCGCAGTGTCGCGGAGGTGCCGACGACCTGGCGCGACCGGACCGCCGGCCAGAGCAACTTCAAGCTCCGAAAGTGGCTGCCCCACTACCTCCACTGGTACCGCGTCGCGTTCATGGGCCGATTGCGGCGGTTGGCCGGCCGGCGTCAGGCGTCGGGCTAGCTTCGACCTCAACCTCAGCCTCCGCCTCGGGCTCGGCCGGCGGCGCCAACAGGAGGGCCCACAGGACGCCGGCAGTCACGGCGAGCATGGCGAGCGACCCAGCGATCCCAAGCGGCCCGTGGACGGGCAACAGTGCCCCGATGGCCGCCGACGGTGGAACGGCCGCCAGGAGATTCAGCGTGAACGCCACCCCGAAGACGATCCACATGATGAGGAGCCGGCGCTCCGGGATGAGCAGCGCGAGGAAGACGAGCGCCCCGTACGCGTACCTCTCGTGCATCGTCGTTAGGAACATGAAGGCAACGAGGACCGCCCCCACCAGCCCGAGGGCGAGCGTCCGGCGCGTCGGCGACCGCAGGACGGCCAGGAACACAATGAGCTCGAAGATCCCCGCCACGAGATAGCCGACGTGCCGCAGCGTCAGCGGCCCTAGCACCGCGCCCTGGTCGGAGACGAAGTTGCCGCCCGCCCACAGTTCCTGGACGAGCCACCAGAGATTCCACGCCCGGATCGACAGGATCGCGAAGATATCGCCCTGGTACTCGCCGAGGTTCCGGGCGTAGCCAAGCGGCCCGCCGGCGCCCAGGAACGGCGCCCACAACAGCACGATGACGACCGCGCCGACGATCCCGGCCCTCACCGCCCCGAGCCACCCGTCGCGGGCCAGGAACCATGCGGCGAACGGCACCACGAACGGCAGCGCCTGCGGCTTCGTCATGAGCGCGACCGCGAGCAGCGCCGCTGCCGGCAGGGAGTGGCCGCGCACAGCGAGCAGATACGCAACGAGCCCGAACAGCACGTAGATCGACTCGTACTGGCCCCACCACGCGCTGACGTCGATGACCGCCGGGTGAAGGAGGATGCCGAGACCCGCCGCAAGCGCCCACCGCGACCGGCTCCGCAGTTCCCACGCCACCAGCACGCCAAGCGCGATGTCCGCGAGGCTGCCGGGCAGCTTCATGATCGAACGGATTGCGGGATCCGCGGCGTCCATCACTGTTCGGAATGCCGGCTCGATGGCCGCGAGCAACCCCCAGAGGTGGACCATGACCGGCGGGAACGAGAGGTTCTGGTCGTACGCGCTGCCGAACGGCCGCGTCGCCAGGTCGTGGACCCACAACACGAACTGGTCGAGGTCGCCGCGCAGGCCCTCGGTCGGTAGGAGGAGGGCCCGGATCGCGCAAGCGAGCACCAGCCCGACGGCGAAGATCGCGAGATCGGCGCCTCTCGTCGGCGCCTCCGCCGGAGCCCTGTCGAGCTCGGGCATCATGCCCTCAGGCCGGCCGCGTCGCCCAGTATCGTTCCGCCGCGCCGCCGCCACCGCCGAGAAGCGCAACCTTGCGGCCGTGGGCGCGAACCTGGCGCGCCATGTCGTCGGTGCCGCCGAACAGCCGGCCCATCTGGCTGCCGTATAGCGCGATGCCGGTGACCTTGCGCTCGAGCTGATCGGTGATGTCGGCGTACTCCGGCGTGATCGCTACGTCGGTCGGCACGTCATCGAACACGCCCGGCGGCAGGTCCTCGATCCGCCCGAAGTCGTTCCACCACGCGTACGGGAAGTCCTCGTAGAACGTCACGATGCCGGTGTATTCGGGCCCTGGCATCACCCAGCGGCGACCTTCGGAGAGGAGCCGGACACCGACCTCGCGGCAGAGCTGGTGGTCGACATGGTTCCCGACGCCCAACGGCAGGTACACCTTCTGCGGCTCCAGCCGGACGATCTCGCGGCGAAGGATCTCGTAGGGCGCCTCGTCATCGTCGCGCGGCGCGGCCAGCAGCTCGCTGTCGCCCTCGTAGCCGCGGAAGACGGCGTCCGGCAGGTCGAGGAAGACAATCGACGCTTCAGCGAACAGCGCGAACTCCTCGTCCTCGAGCCGACGCTTCGCCATGATGTCGCCGGCGCGAGCCGTCTCTACGACCTCGTCAGTGAGGACCGCGCCCTGGGTCGGCAAGTCGTCGATGACCGGCTGACCCGCGAGGGGCTCGCGGCGGATGCTCGCCCGCCTATACCACGACGATCTTTGCCAGAAGCGCTTCGCCGCGGCGTCGGCGTCGGCCTGGGTGGCCTCGAGCTGGTCCTCCAGCGCGGCCCATGCCGGCAGCGCGCCGGGCGGGCCGTAGACGTCGGCGTCGGGCGCGATGTGGACGCGATTGAAGGCTTCGGTCACCGGCCACATCGCCTTGGACCCGAAGCCGAGCGCCTCGCGTTGGTAGTCGGTCAGCCCGTTCCCGCCACCCTCGCCCGAGCTGCCGTCGCCCGAGAACACCGTCAGGATGGTTACGGTCTGGCCGAGCTCGCGAAGGCTCGCAATGAGGCCCCCGCAGGACAGGGCAACGTCGTCGGGATGCGGGGCGACGAAGACGTGGGTCATGGCCGGCCGAGTATACCGAGCGGCGCGGTGCGGTCGGGGCTCAGCCGGGAAAGCCGCCCTCGCCGACGAGCGGGACGAAGACACACGGCCCCTCGTTTCGATCGCGCCATTCGTCGCCGTGCCGGACGACGAGCATCAGTTCCTGGCGAGATCTGTCGCCGACGGGGATCACCAGACGGCCGCCGTCAGGCGAGAGCTGCTCGCGAAGAGCCGTCGGGATCGCAGGTGCCGCTGCCGTCACGACGATCCCGTCCCACGGCGCGCCCGCGGGATCGCCGACGCTGCCATCGCCGACCCGGATGTCGACAGCCCCGCCGAGCCCGAGCCGGGCGAGGCGTTCGCGGGCCGTTACCGCAAGTTCCGCCTGGCGCTCGATGGACACGATCGCCGCACCGAGGATCGCAAGGATCGCCGTCTGGTACCCCGAGCCGGTCCCGATCTCGAGGATGCGACTGCCGGCCCGCGGCGCGACCAGCTCCGTCATCCGGGCGACCATGTAGGGCTGGCTGATCGTCTGGCCGGC
>JANMPL010000600.1:0-3988 GCA_031369845.1 Chloroflexota bacterium | reverse complement strand
GGGTTCGTTAGGACTCGCTCAGAGACGGGTCGCGATGTCGCTCAGCCGCGGGGTGCGAAATTCGTCTCCTTGCGGAGGGCTCGTCCGCGTCGACGACCTGACCCAGGCGGGCGACGCCGGAGATGACGTCAGCCAGCGAGAACGTTCGAAATACCGCCGACGAGGCCGGCAATCACCCCGAGGATCGTGATCGACGCGGCAAGTCCGGGAATCGATCGACGTCCCGGTCCATCGCGCCCGACGAGGACGACGATCGAGCCGAGCAGGAGCACCAGGGCGAGCTTGACGAGGACGAGGATGGGCAGCCCGAAGGCGACGAACCCCTGGGCGACGAGCGGGTTCAGTTCCGCCACGATCCCATGCCGGCCGACCATGAGCGTGAACGTCCCGAAATCGAACAGCTGAGCGGCAAGCAGGGTTGCGAGGCGGAAGCGAAGGATCGGCCCCGACGAGCGGATCAACGCCGGGATCAAGGCCGCCGCGACCAGCGGTCCCGACCACTCAATCGTCCAGGACCCGGCATCATCGCGAACACCTCACGATGACGGGTCGGGTTCGCCAGTAGCTCTGCTCGGTCCTGGCGGCCAGGATGTCAGACCGAGTGTCGTCGCTTCACCGTCGTTGAGCGGATGATGCGCCCCGGGCATCTGCCTGACAACTCGGACCCGCCGCGACGCGTGGCGAACTGCTAGCGGTTGGCCCAGAATCCCGAGTCATGCGACCGTTCACCTTTCTCGTCGACGACTACACCGCGACAAACGCCGCGGAGCTGGGCGAGCGCGCCCGACACGCCGAAGCGATCGGGGCGACGACCTTCGTCATCCCCGACCACCTCGTCCCGATGATGGCGCCGATTCCCTACCTGGCGACGGTCGCCGCGGCAACGGAGCGGATCCGGATCGCCGCGTTCGTCCACAACAACGACCTTCGCCATCC
Organism: Chloroflexota bacterium; assembly: GCA_031369845.1. Lineage (GTDB taxonomy): Bacteria > Chloroflexota > Limnocylindria > Limnocylindrales > CSP1-4 > CF-46. The sequence goes on along the minus strand of JANMPL010000600.1, from coordinate 3,052 downwards.
GGTGATCCTCGCCAAGGACATGGCGACGCTCGACATCCTGTCGGGCGGCCGGCTCGACGTCGCGATAGGGGCCGGCTGGAACAAGCCCGAGTACGACGCGATCGGGCTGCCGTTCGACCCAGTCGGGGTGCGGGTCAGCCGGCTCACGGAGGCGGTCGCCGTGATCAAGGGCTGCTTCGGCGAAGAGGCGTTCAGCTTTGCCGGCGAGCACTACACGATGACCGACTACGACGGCCAACCGAAACCGATCCAACGGCCGCATCCGCCGATCTTCATCGGTGGCGGAGGCAGGCGGACGCTGACGCTGGCGGGTCGCGAGGCGAATATCGTCGGGCTCGCGCCGCGGATCCTGAGCGAGCAGCGGACCGATCCGCGGAGCATCACCTGGTCCGCGACCGAGGAAAAGCTTGGGTGGGTTCGGGAGGCGGCCGGCGATCGGTTTGACGGGCTGACCTTCAACGTCTACCCCTCGGGCTCGCCGATCACCGTCACCGACGACCTCCGTGGCGCGGCGAGGAAGGTCATCGACCAGATGAAGGAGAGGACCGGCATCGAGCTGACCGAGGACGAGGTCATCGCGTCGCCTCACATCTTCATCGGCTCGATCGAGCGGTTCGTCGAGAAGTTCCAGGAGCTCCGCGAGCGGCTCGGGATCAGCTCGTTCATGGTGGGCTCGCTCGACGAGCTGGGTCCGGTTGTCGAGCGACTGGCTGGTAGCTGAAAGAATTCTGCGAGATTTCTACGGGCCGCCGGTTGGGCGAATCCGGGCGCCGTTCGACTAGCATTACAGGGGGGGCCAGTTCCGGGCATCTGAGCGGGAGCCCCGCCGGGTGCCGCGCCGCGCCTCGTCCGGCGAACCCGCGCCGAACCCGGCATCCTTGGCCCATGTCCCTCGACCCCGCCGACCACTCCGGCCTCTGGTCGCCCGGCCGGCGAGCCCTGACGACCGGTCTCGTCCTGACCGTCACGCTCGTCGCCTCCGAGTCCCTCGCCGTCTCCAACATCATGCCGATCGTCGATCGCGACCTCGGTGCGGGCAATAGCGATCTGTACGGCTGGGTGTTCTCGGGGTTCTTCCTCGGCAACCTTATCGGCATCGTCGTCGCCGGGTTGCTGATCGATCGCGGGAGCCTCATCCGCGCCTTCGTGCTCGGGCTGACGCTGTTCTCGATCGGGCTGCTCGTCGGCGGGCTCGCGCCGTCGATGCCGGTCCTCGTCACCGCGCGGTTCGTCCAGGGTCTCGGGTCGGGCGCGATCCCGCCGGTCGCCTACGTATCGATTGGTCGCGCCCTGCCGGAGGCGCTCAGGCCGCGAATGTTCGCCACGTTGTCGACGGCCTGGGTCCTGCCAGGAGTCATCGGCCCGGCGCTGGCCGGGTTCATTGCGGACACATTCCATTGGCGGCTCGTGTTCCTTGGGCTCCTGCCGCTGATCGGCGTCGCGGCGCTCATGACGCTGCCCGCGATCGCGGCGGTCGGACCGGCGGCGGTGGCCGAGGGCGACGATGCGGCGCGAGCCGACAGCGGGCGACGTTTGCCATTTGCCCTGATGCTCGCGGCCGGCGCGGCGATGGTCGTCGCCGGTCTGACCGATGCCCGCCCGATCCCCGGGTTGCCGCTGGTAATTGCTGGGATCCTCCTCGGCGTGCCGGCATTCAGGCGACTGACGCCCGCCGGAACTCTGCGCGCCGCCCGCGGGCTGCCCGCGGCCGTCCTGCTGCGCGGAATCCTGACCTTCGCCTTCTTCACGGCCGACGTCTACGTCGCCCTCGCGCTCCAGGGCTGGCGTGGGACGAGCGCGACGGTTGCCGGGTTGGCCCTGACAGCTGCGACGCTCAGCTGGACGGCCGGGGCATGGACCCAGGCGCACTTCATCGGGCGGTACGGCGCGCGGCCGTTCATCCGCACGGGGTTCGCGGTTCTGGCCCTGGGTGTTCTCGGGTTCATGGCGATCCTGTCGCCGGCGGTGCCGCTTCCGTTCGGCGTCGTCGCCTGGGCGGTCGCTGGGCTCGGTATGGGGTTTGCCTACGCGCCGCTGTCGCTGACGGTCCTGCGCGAGGCGCCACCCGAGAGCCAGGGCGCGGCGACCGCGGGTCTCCAGTTATCGGACGTGCTTGGGACGTCCCTGGGGAGTGGGGTCGGCGGGGCGCTCATCGCCCTCGGGCATCGGGAGGGTGCAGAGCCTTGGGTCGGGCTGGCGAGGGCGTTCGGGATCGGTGTCGCGGCGGCGCTGTTCGGCGTCGTGCTCGCTGGACGTCTGACCGCCCGGCAGCCGACCATGGAGGCTCCTCCAGTCGACGCAACTCCGCACGATGCGGCAACCGCGGCGCCCGCCGCGCTCGGCCAGCGAAGGGACCCGACGCGGTAGACTGTGCGCCGGCCAGCGAGGCGGCGCTTCTGACGCTCGCTCGGCGACCGTGGATCGACGCAGGTGGAGGTTCCCCAGACCGATGTCAGCCGAGGAGCTGCGCCATCGCATTCGCGAGATTCCGGACTTCCCGAAGCCGGGAATCCTCTTCTACGACATCACGACCTTGCTCAAGGACGGGAAGGCCTTCAAGGAGGCCATCGATCTGATGCTCGAGCCCTATCAGGGCGAGAAGATCGACATCGTCGTCGGGATGGAGTCGCGCGGCTTCATCTTCAGCTCGCCTATGGCCTATCAGCTCGGTGCGGGGCTCGTCCCCGTTCGCAAGCTCGGCAAGCTCCCGGCTGAGACGATCACCGTCGAGTACGCCCTCGAATATGGCTCGAACACGCTCGAGATCCATCGCGACGCGATCCAGCCCGGCCAGAAGGTCCTCATCGTCGACGACCTCCTCGCCACCGGCGGCACGGTCAAGGGCACGATCGAGCTCGTGGAGCGGCTGAAGGGCGAGGTCGTCGGACTCGCTTTTCTCGTCGAGTTGGACTTCCTCAAGGGTCGCGACCGTCTCGAAGGCCGTCGCGTCACGAGCGTTATCAAGTACTGACCATCCTGAGCCGCGCGTCGGCCGACCCGACCGCTCCCGAGGGCCAGCCATTGGCCGATCCAACCGCCAGACTGGACTCGA
>JANMPL010000597.1:0-3667 GCA_031369845.1 Chloroflexota bacterium | reverse complement strand
TCATCGACAAGGACAGCCGGGAGCAGTTCGAGATCCGCACCCACAAGCGGCTCGTCGACATCCTGGATCCGAGCTCGAAGACCGTCGACGCCCTGATGCGACTCTCGCTTGCCGCGGGCGTCGACATCGAAATCAAGATGTAGATGAACGATATGAAGAACTGTTGCTCGCTCACGGAGGCCGGAGGCGGAGCTCCGTCGACGCCATCCGCCCGAGGTAAGACATGAGTATTGGACTCATCGGCCGCAAGGTCGGTGTCACACAGGTGTTCCAGGGCGACGGCACGATGGTGGCCGTCAGCGTCCTGGCCATCGAACCGAATACCGTGACCCGCCTCCGGACCGACGCGCGCGACGGCTACACGGCCGTGCAGCTCGGGACTGAGGAGAGCAAGCGCCTGAACAAGCCCGATGCCGGTCAGCTCAAGGACCTGCCCCAGGTCGCGAAGATCCGCGAGTTCCGGGTCGAGTCCGTCGACGACTACGAAGTCGGCCAGAAGATCGCGATTGCGGACGTGTTCGCCGACGGCGACCTCGTCGACGTGACCGGGGTCTCAAAGGGCAAGGGCTTCGCCGGGCACATCAAGCGGCACCACTTCCACCGCGGACCCAAGAGCCACGGCTCGGATCACCATCGCGAGCCGGGCTCGATTGGCCCGGGGACCACGCCGGGACGCGTCTACAAGGGCGTGAAGATGGCGGGCCACATGGGCGACGAGACCGCCACGATCAAGAAGCTGCGCGTCGTGCGTGCCGACAACGAACGGAATCTCCTGCTCGTCAAGGGATCGCTGCCGGGACCGCGCGGGTCGCTCATCCTCGTGAAGAAGGCCTGACGATGGCGCAGACCACCCTCTACAACAAGGCCGGCAAGTCGATCGGCAACGTCGAGCTCGCCGACGCCCTGTTCGCTGCGCCGATCAACGCCGCCGTCCTCCACCAGGTCGTGACGGCCCAGCTTGCCGGTCGGCGAACCGGTACCCATGACACGAAGACCCGTGGCGAGGTCCGCGGCGGCGGCGCCAAGCCGTACCGTCAGAAGGGCACCGGCCGCGCCCGCCAGGGCTCCAAGAGCGCGCCCCACTATCGCGGCGGCGGCGCCGTCTTCGGCCCGCACCCGCGCTCATACGAGCAGCGCCTGCCGCGCAAGATGAAGCGGCTTGCCCTCCGCGGCGCGTTGACCGCGAAGCTCGGCGACGAGGCCATCAAGGTCATCGACACGTTCGGGCTCGACGCGGTGAAGACACGCGACCTCGTCACGGTCCTCGGTGCCCTCGAGGCGAAGGGACGCGTCCTCGTCGTTTCGCCAAGCCGCGACGAGAACCTCGAGCTGTCGGCCCGCAACCTGCCGACGGTCGAGGTGATCCTCGCCGACTCGCTCAACGTGGTCGACCTTCTCAAGGCCGACCTCGTCCTCATCGAGCAGCCGGCCCTCGCCCGGATGGAGGAGGTGTACTCGTGAGCGCACTGACTGCCCCCGAGATCATCCTCCGACCCGTCGTGAGCGAGAAATCGATTGACGAGTCGGGTCGCGGCAAGTACACGTTCGCGGTCCACGATGACGCCAACAAGATCCAGATCAAGGCGGCGATCGAGGAGCTCTACGCGAAGGAGATGGTCACGGTCGTCAGCGTCAATGTCCTGACGACCAAGGCCAAGGAGAAGCGACGCGGGACGCGGCGTGGCCGGATCAGCGGCTACACCACGCCGTGGCGCAAGGCGATCGTGACCCTGGCCCCCGGCCAGAAGATCGAGTTCTTCGAGGGGGTCTGACAGATGCCGTTGCGTTCCTACAAGGCCACCTCGCCGGGTCTCCGGCAGATGACTCGCTCGACCTTCGAGGAGATCACGACCGACCAGCCGCACAAGCCGCTGCTCGAGCCGCAGATCCGCGGCTCCGGCCGCAACAATCAGGGCCGGCTCACCGTTCGCCATCGCGGCGGCGGCGAGAAGCAGCACTATCGACGGATCGACTTCAAGCGCGACAAGATCGGCGTGCCGGCGCGGCTCGCAACGATCGAGTACGACCCCAACCGGTCGGCCAGGATCGGGTTGCTCTTCTATCGCGACGGTGAGAAGCGCTACATGCTCCTGCCCCACGGCCTCAAGGTCGGTGACGTCGTCGTCTCCGGCCCCGACGCCGAGGCCCGGGTCGGCAACGCGCTGCCGATCGCCAAGATCCCGCTAGGCACGACGATCCACAACATCGAGCTCGTCCCGGGCAAGGGCGGCCAGATCGTCCGGTCCGCCGGCGTCGCGGCCCAGCTCCTCGCCAAGGAGGGCGACCAGGCCCAGGTCCGGCTGCCCTCGGGCGAGGTCCGGCGGGTGAGCATCAAGTGCATGGCCACGATCGGTCAGGTCAGCAACCTCGACCACGAGAACCAGAACCTCGGCAAGGCCGGGCGGGCCCGTCATCTGGGCCAGCGTCCGGAAGTCCGCGGTGTCGTCATGAACCCACGAGACCATCCGCACGGTGGTGGCGAGGGCAAGTCCCCGACGGGGATGCCGCCCAAGACACCCTGGGGCAAGCCCGCGATGGGCTACCGCACCCGGCGGTCCAAGACGACCGGACGCCTCATCGTCCGCTCGCGCCACCGCAAGTAGCGGGAGGGTAGGAGAGCATGTCCCGTTCGATCAAGAAGGGCCCGTTCATCGAGCTCCGCCTCCAGGGGCGGGTCGAGGAGATGAACCAGCGCAACGAGAAGAAGGTCGTCAAGACCTGGTCTCGCGCGTCGGTGATCTTCCCCTCGTTCATCGGGCACACGATCGCCGTCTACAACGGCAAGAAGCACGTCCCGGTCTACGTGACCGAGAACATGGTCGGCCATCGCCTCGGCGAGTTCGCCCACACCCGCACCTACCGCGGGCACGGCAAGCACACCGAGCGCTCGACCGCGTTGAAGTAGGAGCTGCGGTCCCGTGCGCGTATCCGCCACTGCCAAGTACCTCCGCGGGTCGACCCGCAAGGCCCATCTCGTCGCCGCGACCATTCGCGGTCGGCGGGTGGAAGAGGCCGCCTCGCTCCTCCGGTTCATGCCCCAGCATGCCGCCCGGGACATCGAGGCGGTTCTCCGGAGCGCCACGGCCAACGCCGAGAACAACCACAACCTGTCGGCCGAGGACCTCGTCGTCCTCGAGGCCCATTGCAACGAGGGTCCGGCGATCAAGCGCTGGCGCCCGCGAGCCCAGGGTCGGGCGTTCCCGATCCACAAGCCCATGACTCACATCACCATCGTCGTTGCGGATCAGGAGGCCTGACATGGGACGTAAGGTCCACCCGTACGGCTTCCGACTGGGTGTCTCGCGCACCTGGACCGCGAAGTGGTACGCCGACAAGGAATACACCGACCTCATCAAGGAAGACATCACGATCCGGAAGCTCGTCGGGGCGCGGCTCGCCAACGCGAGCGTGTCGGGCGTCGAGATCGAGCGCGGCATCAACCACGTGACGGTCACGATCCACACGGCGAAGCCGGGGATCGTCATCGGCAAGGGCGGCGCCAACGTCGAGATCCTCCGCCAGCAGATCGGCGGACTCACGAAGCGACGTGTCAAGTTGGAGATCAAGGAGATCCGCCAGCCGGAGCTCGACGCTCACCTCGTCGCGATGAACATCGCCCAGCAGCTGACCCGCCGGATCGCCTTCAAGAAGGCGATGAAGCAGGCCA
>JANMPL010000578.1:0-2662 GCA_031369845.1 Chloroflexota bacterium | reverse complement strand
CTCCACTGCGATGAGACCGACGACGAGCAGTCGCGCTTCCTCGAGGTCGTCGCAGCCAGGACGATGCGCGACGGCATGCAGGGCCGGGTCGTCGCCGGCCACACCACGGCGATGGGCTCGTACAACGACGCCTACGCGTTCAAGCTCCTCCAGATCCTCAAGCGAGCCGGCGTCACCATCGTCGCCAACCCGCTCGACAATATCGTCCTCCAGGGTCGGTTCGCCACGTATCCGAAGCGCCGTGGGATGACCCGCGTCATGGAGCTCGACGCCGCGGGCGTGAACGTCGCCTGCGGCCACGACTCGATCATGGACCCGTGGTATCCGCTGGGGCGCGGCTCGATGCTCGACGCGCTGTCGATGCTCGTCCACGTTGCCCAGATGACCGGTCGGTCGGAGCTGTTCCGGGCGTGGGAGATGGTGACTACGAACCCGGCCCGCGCCGCCGAGGTCCCGTACGGGATCGGCGAGGGGTTACCCGCAAACTTCGTGATCTTCGATTGCGCCGACGAGGCCGAGGCGATCCGCCTTCGCCCCGCGGCCCTCCTGGTCGTCCGAAATGGCCGGATCGTCGCCGAGACCGAACCGGCACGGAGCGTCGTCCACGCGAACGGGACTGCCCAGCCCGTCACGTTCCGGCGCGATCCCGATGAACGCGGTGGCGCATCGACGTCCCAGCAAATGGCTGGTGCGGGGCCGACCCGCGCGTGGAGCAAAGAAGGAGTGGACGGATGACAGCAGGTCTACTGACCGGACAGGGGATGCCCTCTCGCGAGGGCGATATGACGATCGAGGGACACGGCATGGATCCGATCCCCGAAGCGGCCCGCTATGGGTCGGTATCGAGGGTCTTCACGGTCTGGTTCACACCGAACCTCGTGCCCGCGGCGTTCTTCCTCGGGACCCTTGCCGCGGCCTCGTTCATCGGGCTTGGGTTCTGGACGTCGTTCGCGGCGATCGTCGTCGGCAACCTCGTCGGCTCCGTGCTGGTCGGCGCCCTCGCCACGATGGGCCCCAAGACCGGCATGGCCCAGATGCCTCTGGCCCGCCTTGCCTACGGTAAGAGCATCGTCGTCCCGGGACTCCTCAACTGGATCAGCTGCATTGGCTGGGACGGGATCAACTCCGTCTTCGGCGCCGCGGCGATCTCGATCCTGACCGGGCTGCCGTTCATCGTGTCGCTGCTCGTGATCGTCGTCTTGCAGGGCCTGCTTGGGATCCTCGGCTACGAGGCGATCCACACGTTCGAGAAGTACATGGCGATCGTTCTGGGAGCCATGTTCCTGGTGCTGACCGTCGCGATCGCCGGCGAGGCTGGTGGTGCGCTCTCCCGGGCCGACGCCGTCTCCGGCCTCGACCAGATCGGCTCGTTCATCCTCTACAGCACGATCATCGCCAGCTTCGTCCTTGCCTGGGCGCTCTACGCCTCGGACTACACGCGTTACCTGCCGGCCTCGACCGACAGCTCGAAGGTCTTCTGGTGGACGGTCCTCGGGCTGACCCTGTCGGCCGGCTGGATCGAGGTCCTCGGGATGTTCGTCGCCGACAAGGCGACCGAGGGCGGCGCCGTCGACACGATCAACTCGATCCTGTCCGGGACGCCGCTCGCCGCGCTGGCGATGCTGGCGATCGGGATCGGGACGGTCGCGGTCAACGCGATGAACGACTACACGGGTTCGCTGTCGCTGCAGGCGGCCGGGATCCGGGTGCCACGGGTCTACTCGGCGATCGTCGTCGCCGTCCTCGGTTTCGGGGTGACGCTCTGGCTGAACTCGGAGAACCTCGTAACCAAGATCGAGAACATCCTCCTCTTCCTGAGCTACTGGATCGCGCCATGGGCGGCCGTCGTCCTGGCCGACTGGCGGCTGCGCGGCGGCCGCGCCGACGCGAACCGGCTCGTGAACTTCAGCGCGCTGCCCAGCGGCACACTTGCGCTGCTCGCGGCCGTCGTCGGCTTCCTCGTCTCGCTGCCGTTCCAGACGTCCACGCTCGGTGGCGAGATCGCTACGACCACGGGCCTGCCGATCAACACGATCGCGGCCAACAACCTCCATTACGCCGACATCGCCTACGTGATCGGATTCGTGGTCTCGTACGTGATCTACCTGCTCGTGGCACGGGCGCGTGTAACCCAATTGCCGGAACCGGAGCCGACGACGGTCTGAACCCAGGCTTCGACTCACGGGGCTCGTCGTCCGACGAGCCCCGTCCGCATGTCTGCCGCGCGTCAGTCGGGTAGCACCGGCCGGCGGTGGACCACGGGCTCCAGGTCGAGCGTGCCGACGTGGGCCGCGATCTCAGCGGCGGTGGCGATCCACAGCCCGTCGATCGCCTGCGCCCGCGCGATCAGCTGATTGAGGGCGGCCGCGCGCGACGCGCGACCCGATACGAACGGGTGGTTCGTGAGCATGAACAGCCCGCCCTCTTCGGCGAGCGCCTCGAGCTCGAGGGTCCAGCGGGCGAGGACGTCCGCGGGGCTCGAGATCACCCCGGAGCCGGTGATGCCGGGCAGGTAGTTGTATGCCTCCCAGTCGTCGAGCGCCCAGTGGCCGGGCAGCTCCACGATCGTCGCCCCGTCGGGCTCCGCGGACGTCGCGAGGATGTACGGATGGTCGGCGTCCATCAGCCCCGAGTCGTAGACGAAGCCGTGGCGGGCGAGGAG
>JANMPL010000517.1:0-2735 GCA_031369845.1 Chloroflexota bacterium | reverse complement strand
GGGGCATCCGATCCCGGCGGAGTGCGCGCACCGATCCGACGACGGAGCATGCGCAAGTCCGGCAACAGGACTTGGAGTGCCAAAAGGATCCAGGCGGTCCCGTTCAGCGCGATCCCCAGCAGGGAGAGCGGCCCGAAGATCGTGGGGTTCCGCGGTGACGTCAGCTCGAGGCGATCCATGCCCGTGATCGCGAGGAGGGAGCCCACGGCCAGGACGAGAGCCGCCCACCGCCACGTAACGCCGATCCGCGCCGCGACGATCCCGAACCACGCGTGCGAGAGCCAAAGACCGAGCCCGATGTAGAACCCGGCGAGGCCGAAGTCGCCGGCGGATGGTCGGTCTCGCTCGAGCGATAGGACGACCCATGCGGCGAGTACGCCGTTGGCCAGGATGACCGGGATTGCACCCGCCAGCGCGAGCCGCCGCGACGCCTTCGCCTGCGGCCCGTGGGTGGCGAGCACTACTGCGACGCCCCCGGCGAGAAACAGGAAGATGCGCGCCGTGTTCTGAGCCGGAGAGATGTCAGCGACGAACGCGACGAGGAGCGCGAGGCCGCCCACGATGCCAAGTGCCGCCATGGCAAGGACGCCAGCCGGGCGCCGATCGTCGCTGAGGCTCACGGACCACTCCATTGGCTTTTTTCGTATATCGTGTGCCGATATATCGTGTATCGGAGTATCCGGATCGAGCGCAAGCTGTCAAGCCCCTACTTCACGCTACCGGCCGTGATCCCCTCGACGATCTGGCGGTTGAAGGCGACGTAGATCACGATCATCGGCAGGGTGACGATCGAAAGAGCCGAGAACAGCAGCGAGTAGTCGGTCACGTAGCGGCTCGAGAACGTCAGCAGGCCAGTCGGGATCGTCTTGAGCGCGTCGTCCTGGATGTACAGCAGCGCGAGCAGGAATTCGTTCCAGGCCGCGAGGGCGGAGAAGATCGCGACCGTCGCGAGGCCCGGCCGCAGCAACGGCAGCGCCAGGTTCCAGAACACGCGAACGTCGCTGGCGCCGTCGATGCGGGCCGCATCAAACAGTTCGTCCGGCAGCGCGTCGAGGTAGACCTTGAGCAGGTACACCGCCAGGGACAACCCCATCGCGGCGTACGGGATGATCAGCGCAAGGCGGGTGTCGGTGATTGCGAGCTGAGTGAAGACCTGCGACTGGGCGATGAAGTAGGACTGGAGCGGCAAGAGCAGCCCAAGGGCGAACAGGCTCATCAGGAGCCGTCGGCCGCGGAAGCGGTACCGGCTGAACGCGAAAGCCGCGCCGGCGCCCAGCACGAGGATCAGAAAGACCGACGTCGCGGTCACGATCGCGCTGTTGAGCGCGTACTGGCCGAGATGGCCCACCTCCCAGGCCTCCGCCCATTGCCCGAAGTCGATCTTCGTTGGCAGCGCGAACGGCGTGCGGAAGATCTGGGCGTTGGTCTTGAAGCTCGACAGCACCATCCAGGCCATCGGGAAGAAGAACACGATCGCGAGCAGCGCCAGTCCGCCGCCCGCGAGAATGCCCGGCAGGCGGCTCGCTCCAACGCGGCGCGAATCCTGCGTCACGTCGTCGTTCCCCGCCGCTGGAGCCTGAGGTAGACCAGCCCGACGCCCAGCACGATCGCCGTGAGCACGACGGCCATCGACGACCCGTAGCCCACGTCGCCGTTGCGGAACACGACCTTGACGAGGTACGTGGTCGGGATCTCCGTCGCGCCGTACGGCCCACCATTCGTGAGCACGAAGAACAGGTCGAAGCCCTGGAATCCGCCGGTGACGCACAGCAGCACCGCGACCGCGAGGGCGTTGCGGATCATCGGCACCTTGATCTGCCGGAACAGCGCCCACTCCCCTGCCCCGTCCAGCCGGCCGGCTTCGAGGACCTCCGAGGGAATCTGCCGAAACGCGGCGTAGAAGATCATCATGTAGAACCCGGCGAACACCCAGCCCGACACGACGCTGACCGCGAGCAGCGCCGTCGACGTGTCACCCAGCCACACCCGCTTGAGCCCTTCCAACCCGACGGCGTCCAGGGCGCCGTTGATCAGCCCGAAATCCGCGTTGTAGACGAACGACCACAGGACGGCCACGACGACCATCGGCAGCATCACCGGAGTGAAGATCGCCACCCGGAACCAGAGGCCGCCGCGGCGAGCACTCACCAGTCCCGCAAGCAGAAGACCGACCGTCACCTCGAGGACCAGCGTCGCCGCGATGTAGACGAGGACATGGAGGAACGAGCCCCGGAACACCGCGTCGGATGCCGCACGCAGGTAGTTGTCGAGGCCGACGAACGTCATCGGACCGAAGCCGTTCCAGTCGGTGAAGCTGTAGCCGACCGTCAGCAGCAGCGGAACGAGGACCGCGAAGCCGAACACCCCCACGGCCGGCGCAAGGAACAGGTACGGCGAGATCGCGCGGGTCGGCTTCATGCCAGTTGAGGCAGGGGGGCCGGTCGCCCGGGGGGCTTCGGGCGACCGGCCGTCTGAACCGCTATCGGCCCAGCTTGGTATCGATGCCGGCGAGCGCCTGGGCCGGCGTCTCCTGGCCGCCGAGAACCGACGCGATGGCGGCATACAGGGCATCGGCCATCTTGAGGTCGTACCCGGTGTCGGGCGGCAGCACGATCGCCGGCGCCTCGTTTAGGAGCGTGCTGAGCCGAGACGTGCGGCTGTCGATCTCCTGGCCGGAAGATGCCGACTTCGCGAGTGGCGTGACTTCCGCCTCGAGGAGGGCTGCGACGTTTGCC
>JANMPL010000505.1:0-5290 GCA_031369845.1 Chloroflexota bacterium | reverse complement strand
CGACGTGCGTGAGCGAACGGCGCAGGTCGGCAACGCCGAGCTGGGCCGCTCTGGCGGCTGCGCCCAAAGAAAAAGCCCCAAGCCCGATGGGCTGGGACTTGGATATAACTCTCCCGTATCGCGCCGACCGTTCGGCGCCGGGGCTGATCGAAGACTCGGGCCCGCCTCACTGGACGAACGACGCGCCTTCCTCGAGCAACGGCCGACCTCCTGGATGCGGGCGTCTCCCGCGGGCTGTCGAGGACCGGCGGAGTATAGCAGCGTGAACAGGAGCGCCGGGGGCGCGGGCGACTTTGGGCCTGGTTAGCCGGCGGCGAAGTCCGTGGAGGAGTCGTCGTCGGTTGCCAGCGGGATCTGGGCGGTCGCAACGTCCTTCGCCCGGCGCCGCCGTGGCTTCCGGTCCGCGAGGAGTCCGATCGTCGCCGCCTCGAGCCCGATCATCGACGCGACGATCGGATCGGGCGCCGGAGCGTGCTTCGCGAACAGGTCGCAGAAGAGGGTGACGAGCTCGGGGTCGAACTGCGTGCCGGCGTGGCGGCGGAGCTCGATGATCGCGTTGTCGTGGCTCATCGCCCGCTTGTAGGGTCGGTCGTGCGTCATTGCATCGTAGGCGTCTGCGATCGCCACGATCCGCGCGCCGAGGGGGATGTCGGTCCCCCGCAGCCCGAACGGATAGCCGTGGCCCGAATAGCGCTCGTGGTGGTGGAGGATGATCGGCACGGCCTCCTTGAGCGCGGCCGCCTGCTCGAGGATGACCTGGCCGATGCGCGGGTGCTGGACGACCGACCGCCACTCGGCCGTCGTGAGCGCCGCCGGCTTGTCGAGAATCTCCTGCGGGACCGCCACCTTGCCGACGTCGTGGAGGAGGGCCGCGACCCGGATCCGGTCGACCTCGGCCGGCGGCAGCGCGAGGTTCTTGGCCATCGCCACGACGATCGAGGCGATGAGGGCGGACGGCTGGCCGCTGTAATGCGGAAGGGGCGAAATGACCGCCGTCAGGCTGGCCGTTGCGGCGTCCCGCGCGGCCTGGCCGATCTCGACGGCGCGGGCTCGGCCGGCGGCGGAGATCGGAGCCCGCGGGATACGAGCGTCCTCGTCCGGCTCGGCGAAGATGTACGTCTGGTTGCGCCCGAGCGACTTCGCCGAGTACATCGCCGCGTCGGCGTCGCGGACGAGCGTATCGCTCGTCAGGCGCGAGCCGACGCCACCGGCGATCCCGATCGAGATCGTGACAAACAGCTCGGGGTTGCCTTCGACCGCGAACCGCTCACGGGCGACGATTGTCCGGAGCTTTTCGGTGAGAACGGCACCCTCTTCGACGTCCGTCTCGGTGAGGATGAGCATGAATTCCTCGCCCCCGTAGCGGCCGACCATGTCGGTGGCCCGGAGGTTCGTCTGGATCGTCTGCGCCACGCCGCGCAGGACGATGTCGCCGATCGCATGACCGTAGGTGTCGTTGACGGCCTTGAAGTGATCGATGTCGACGAACGCCACCGACAAGGGGCGCTCGTAGCGGTTCGCCCGCTCGACTTCGTTGAAGAGATGGACGAGCAGCGCGCGCCGGTTGCCAACGCCGGTCAACTTGTCCATCGTCGCGTCGTTGGTGGTCTCGGCGAGGGAGGCGGAGATCGCGTTGACTGCCCGGGCCAGGCGGCCCTCGAGGCCGTGGCCCTTCGCCGGGGCCCGCACGGTGACGCCAAGCTCACCAGCGGCGAGACGCTCCGACGCGCGGATGATCCGCCAGAAGCGGATCCGGACGTAGAGGAACACGACGACGGCCGTCAGCCAGACGCCGATCGCGCCGGCGGCCACCGCCGCGATGATCGAGCGAGACCCGTCGTCCACCCAGGAATCGACGGCCGTTGGCATGCCGATCAGAACGGCAAGAAGCACGACCGGGGCAACGAGGCCCAGGCCCGCGAGCAGACGCATCACCGACCAAGCGTAGCCGTCGGGCCTCTCCGTGCCGGACCTACCGGAGTACCTGCAGTGGTCGGCGGAAGTACCGTCCGCCCGATGCGAATTACGGCATTCTCCCTAGTTGATCAGCGGCCACCTGGGGCCGCACAATGCCCTAGCCCGCCGGGGATCGTCTGGCGCATATATCTGTGGGTCTGGTGAGGAGTCACTCGAGCCTCCTACCGTCCGCCGGGCTCAGAAGCACTCATTGAGCCGCGTCCCGTTTTCTGGGACGCGGCTCAATCGTTTGTCCAGCCCCAGATCAGGGCTGCCTGGTCCGCCAGCCGGACCAACGGGCGGAGGAGGCACCGTTGAGGGGCGCTTTCCGGTGTGTCGCCCGCTCCCTCCTCCGCCAGCCGGACCAACGGGAGGAGGAGGCACCGTTGAGGGGCGCTTTCCGGTGTGTCGCCCGCTCCTTGGTCCGCCAGCCGGACCAACACGCAATCGAAGAACAGCAGCCCGCCGAATCCTGATTCGGCGCAATCGGCGGTGAAGACCCGGGTGAGCCGTGGTGCAGGGCCTCCTGTTAGCGTCCGATGTGTCCGCCAGGCTCCAGCCGGCCTCGCCGACCGCCTACCGACGGTCAGCAGACCACCGCAGGTCCGCCGACCCGCCAGGACCGACCGCCGGGGCCGGCAACCGCTCGCCTTCGCCCGCCACCTACCGCCCCAGCCCCGCCGCGTCGATCCCGCCGGACCACGCAGGGTCGGCCCGATTCCCCGTCGGCCGGCCGAGAAGGAGAACGCGCACCGTGAACAAGGTGCTTCTGACCGGTCGCCTCACCCGCGACCCAGAGATGCGAAGCCTGTCGAGCGGCAAGACCGTGACGCAGTTCAGCATCGCCACCAACGAGTACATCGGCCAGGGCAAGGAAAAAGCCGAGTACCACAACATCGTGACCTGGGACCGGCTCGCCCAGACGTGCGGCGAATTCCTCGGCAAGGGCCAGCAAGTCGCGATCGAGGGCCGGCTCCAGACCCGGAGCTGGGACGACGATCGCGGCGTCCGTCACTGGAAGACGGAGATCGTCGCCAATCACGTCGAGATGCTCTCCGGGCGGCGGAAGAAAGACTACGCGGCCGAGTCAGCGGCGAACGCCCTGGCAACCCAGGCCGTGGCCTACGGTGAGGACGAGGACGAGGACGCTGCCGTGGCGGCCGCCGGCGAGCCACTGACGGCGGACGAGTCGGACGAGGCGACCGAGGCGGAGACCGTGGCCGCCTGATCCACACCGACCGCGAATCTCCCCAGGGCCGACGGCGGTTTTCCCCTCCCCGCCGTCGGTCCGTTCAGATGCGGGGGCCGACGAACACGAAGAACGACACCGCCAGGATGATGTAGACGAGCATGAGGAGTGCGCCCTCGAGCCAGTTCGACTCGCCGTCGAACGCGATGAGCGCGCTGATCCCGACCGCGACGCCGACGGCGGCCACCTCGAGCGGCTCGAAGACCAGGTCCATCGGCTGGCCGACCACCAGGCCAAGAAGGACGAGCACGGGTCCCACGAACAGCGCGACCTGGAGGCTCGACCCGAAGGCCACGGCCATCGCGAACTCCATCTTGTTCTTGAACGCGAGCTGGACGGCCACGAGATGCTCGGCGAGATTGCCGATCGTCGGGATGAGGATCACGCCGACGAAGAATTCCGATAGCCCGAACCGCGCGATGAACGGCTCGATCGCCCCGACGAGGATCTCGGACAGGACGGCGAGCAGGCCCGCCGCTGTCAGCAGGACGAAGACAGCGGTGCGGCCGGTCCAGGCCGGCCCGCCGTGGCCCTCCGCCGGCCCGTGGCCGCCGAGCGTCTCCGACGGGTTCGTGAACTGGTAGACGAGCGAGAGGACGTAACCCGCCATCAGCAAAAGCGCCACGAGGACCGATTCCTGGACGAGGTTGCCCGTGGTCGGGACGGCCGTCGAGGCGGCGAACACCGCCGGGATGAACAGCCCGATCGCAGCGAGGACGAGGAGAGCCGCGTTCGAGCCGGCGACCTTCTGGCTGAAGCGCTGGGTTCCGTTCTTGAGCCCGCCGAGGAGCACGCTCGCCCCGAGGACGAGCAGGAGGTTGCCGATGATCGAGCCCGTGATCGATGCCTTGACGACCTCGATGAGCCCGGCCTGGAGGGCGAAGAACGCGATGATCAGCTCGGCGATGTTGCCGAACGTCGCGTTGAGGATGCCGCCAATCTGCGGGCCGCTGATCGCCCCCAGACGCTCCGTTGACAGGCCAACCACCCACGCCAGGCCGAGGATGGCCGCCGCCGAGATGATGAACACGAGCGTCGGGTCGGCGTGGAGGATGTAGTCCAGAACGATCGCCACGACGGCGACGACGACCGTACCAACGAGGAAGGTCCGCGTCGTCGGGCCGAGCGGCCCCAGGATCGGGATGCCACCGGGAGCCGGCGGCTGGGCTGCCGTCATCGCTGAATCCTATCGGTCCTCGGGCGCGCCGTAGAGCTGGCGGCGCGGGATGCCGGTCGTGGCCGCGACCTGGCGGGCGGCGTCGCCACGCGACGTGCCGACCGCGACGAGCTTCTCGACCTCGGCCCGGGCGGCGGCGAGTGCAGCGTCCGCGGCAGCTTCGGTTGCCGCGCTGCGGGGCGGCCCGCCCGGTTGCTCGCCGACGACGATCACGAACTCGCCGCGGAGCGTGAGCTCCCCCTCTGCCGCCCGACGGGCGAGCTCCCCGATCGGCGCCCGGACGATCTCTTCGTGGAGCTTCGTCAGCTCGCGGCAGATCGCGGCCTGCCGGTCCGGGCCGCTAGCCGCGGCGAGGTCGCGGAGCGTGGCGGCTACGCGAGTCGGCGCCTCGTAGACGACCGTGCCCCGCTCGTCGGCGGCGATCCGCGCGACTCGCTCCCGGCGCTCCCGTCCGCTCCGGGGCAGGAACCCCTCGAACGACCAGCGCGGTCCGGCAATTCCGCTTGCGACCACCGCCGACAGGACCGCCGATGGGCCCGGGATCGGGATGACCTTGCCGCCCTCGCCCGCCCACGCGGCGACCAGGTCGTCTCCGGGATCGCTGACGCCCGGCGTCCCGGCATCGGTCACGAGGGCGAGGTCCTCGCCTCGCCGCAGGTGTTCGAGCAGCTCCGTCGCGCGCGCCGGGCCGCTCCGCGCGTGGTAGCTGATCGTCCGCGTCTCGACCGTATGGCGATCGAGCAGCCGCCGCGTCACCCGGGTGTCCTCGGCGGCGATGAGCGGAACTGCCCGGAGAACCTCGAGTGCCCGTAAGGTGACGTCGCCGAGGTTGCCGATCGGCGTCGCGACGACGAACAGCCGGCCGCCGCCCTCGCTCACTCCCGCGCGGAACCCGGCCGGCGTCGCGG
>JANMPL010000472.1:0-1860 GCA_031369845.1 Chloroflexota bacterium | reverse complement strand
CAGACGTCGCCGAGCAGCGCCTGGCCGAACGACTCGGGAAGCAGAACCAGGAACAACGTCCAGGCGATGGCGGCTGCGGCGAGGACGAGCCCCGCCAGCACGCAGAGCTCGGTGAATCGCCGGGCGGAGGTGCGAAGGACCTGGACCGCCCCCGGAACAGCCACGAGGTAGAACCCCTGGACGACGACGTTCAACGGTCCGAGCAGGATCTGCGCCGCCCGCAGTGCCCCGACCGTGGCCAGGCCCGACACGAGGCCGACCGCGTACAGCAGCAGCTGGCCGACGAGGATGTAGGCGGCGACCTCCCCGATGTACGGCGGGAGCAGGTCCCGGTGCTCGAGCGACCAGGCGCGCGCAGCCAGGGGTCGCGGGACCAGCCGAGCCTGGACGGCGCCGACGAGCGCGGCGAGCGTCGCCGCCCCGCCCCACGCGATCACCGCCCAGAAGACGGTGCCGGCACCGAGGGCGATTGCCAGGGCGAATCCAGAGAGCTGGACGATCGTCCAGACAAGGTCGTTGAGGAAAGCGTCCCGGCCACGGCCGTGGGCGAAGAACGCGAACCGCCAGGCGTCCTGGACGATCAGGCCCGGCAGCACGAGCGCGAGGGCGAGGAACGCCGACCGAAGGGAGCCATCGGTTGCGATGGCGACCACTAGCGCGACGATCGCGCACGCCACGCCGACAAGGAGGGCGGTCCCGGTCGCCGCCGCAGCTCCTCGCCGCCAGTCGGCCGTGGGGACGCCGCTGTACCGGATGAGGAGCGGCTGGGCGGTGACGGCACGGGACAGGCCCGCGACCATGAGGTATGCGGTGAACGCGAGACCGAAGGCCCCGAAGTCAGTCAGGCCGACGGTCCGCGCGACCACGATCCCGAGCACGAAGTTCGTCAGGCTCGACAGCCCCTGGTCGGCGAGTCCCCAACCGATCCGGCCGGCGATCCTCGCGACGACCGTTCCGCGGTCGCGCGTCACGCTGTCGGGCCCCCGAGGAGCGCGAGGTACGAACTGGCGACCTGGCTGGCCGAGAATCGTGGCGCCATCGCGAGCGCGGAGCGAGACATCGTTGCCCAGCGATCGTCATCGCCCAGGAGCCGCTCATATGCGGCGGTGAGCTCGGCATCGTCGCCGCAGGCGACGCCGTTGCCCTCGTGTTCCAGCAGGTCGGCGCTGATGAGCGTCGACCCGACGACCGGCGTGCCGGCCGCGATCGCCTCGACGACGGTCGCCGATGCCGTCGGTACGGAGTAGCGGGTCGGGAACGAGGCAACCTTGACGGACCCGAGCAACGCCCGCAGGGGCGCCGCCGGGAGTGGGCCGAGAAGTTCGATCCGGTCCCTCGTCGCCACCGGCAGAGCCGCTACCTGCTGGCTCAGCTCGTCATCGATGTCGCCTTCGATGTACAGCCGGGTCGAGCTCCGCCCGAGCCCCGCGAATGCCCGGATCGTCGTGGCCGGGTCCTTGTAACCGCCGGTGCCGGTGTGGAGGATCGCGTCCTCGCGGGTCTGCGACGCGGCCGCCTGGTAGGCGCCCACGTCGACGCACGGCGGGATCACGCGGATCTCCCCGGCCGACGCGCCGATCTGCGGGGCAAGGCCGTCCTGGACTTCGTGACAGAGGGCGATGACGTGATCGCAGCGGCTGTAGGCAAACCGCTTGTACAGGCGCCGCAGTCGATCGAGGCGGCGTGGGCTGGTTGCCCAGCCAAGGTCGTGGGCAAGGTTGCAGGAGAGCCCGGGCACGGTGAAGGGCAAGGCGCCGTTATTGATCACGAGGTCCGGCCGATATCGACCGATGGTGCGCGCTCCCTGCAGCAGCCAGCGAGCGGTCAGGCCCTCGTAGCTGAATCGCGCCGGGCCGTCCT
>JANMPL010000466.1:0-1739 GCA_031369845.1 Chloroflexota bacterium | reverse complement strand
GACCGGTTGCCTTGAGGATCGACTCGATCTCGGAGATGAACTCGGCTTGCTGGAGCTGGACCGGCGACAGGTTGACGCTCAGGAAGAAGTCCGGCGCCAGGCCCGGGCCACGCTCCCACGCGGCGACGGTGTCACAGGCCTCTGCCATCACCCACCGGCCGAGCGTCAGGATCAGCCCGTTCTCCTCAGCCAGAGGGATGAACTCGTCGGGCGAGACGAGACCGCGCGTCGGGTGGCGCCAGCGGACGAGCGCTTCGGCGCCGGCGATGCGACCCGTATCGAGCTCCACGATCGGCTGGTAGAACACCGCGAGCTCGCCCCGACCCATGCTCCGTTTCAGCTCGGCGGAGAGGGCGTGGCGGGCGACGATCGCCGCGTGCATCGTCGGTTCGAACACCGCGGCCCGACGCTTGCCCGCGGCCTTGGCCGTGTACATCGCGACGTCGGCGTTGCGGAGCAGCTCGTCGGCATGTTCGCCGTTGCCGCGCGCAACGGCGATGCCGATGCTCCCGCCGATCGAGATCTCCTGGCCCTGGATCGGGAACGACACCTGCAGCGCGTCGATCATCCGTTTCGCCACCGCGAGGGCGCGCTCGAGCTCGATCTCATCGGTCAGGAGCACGGCGAACTCGTCGCCGCCCAGCCGGGCGGCCAAGTCGTCGGCCCGGACGCAGGCCCGGATCCGATCCGCCACCGCTGCCAGCAGTCGGTCGCCGGCGGCATGGCCGAGCGTGTCGTTCACGATCTTGAAGTCGTCGAGGTCCAGGAAGAGCACGACCGTGCAGAGGCCATCCTTGGGAGCGATGAGCTGGGCCTCGACGCGTTCCGCGAAGAGGGCGCGGTTCGCGAGGCCGGTCAGCGGGTCGTGGTAGGCCTGGTGTCGGAGCTCCTCCTTGAGCCGCGACAGCTCGGCGAGTGACTGCTCGAGCTGGCCGTTCTCGAGAGCGACCGCCGCTTGGTTGGCGAGCGTCTCGAGCAGCCGCAGATCGTCACCGTCGAAGCTCGTTCCCTCGGTCAGGCGATTGGCGACGGTCATCGCGCCGATCAGCCCGGACTCGGTGATCAGGGGGCTGACCATGGCCTGGCGGATCGGCGGACCGCTCCGCGTGCGCTCCGTCGCAGCGGCGCTGAAGAATCCGCGACGCTCGGCGGCGACGCGGGCGTGGATCGGGTCGTCCGCTGCCAGCCTCACCGGCACCATCGCGGAGGGCGGCTGATCCTGGATCGACGTCGTCCGGAGCGAGTCACCAGCCTCGCCCCGCGCGTAGAGGATGACTTCCGCGATCTCCGCCCGGAACATCGCGCGGGCGTGGTCCAGAAGCGCGATGAGCGCCGAGTCGAGCTCCGGCGAGTGCTGCATGATCCGGCTCGACTGGTAGAGCAGCTCCAGGCGGTCGTGCTTCTCGCGCTCGGAGATGTAGGCGCGGTAGGCGAGGAACAGCGTCGCGAGCGGAACGATCAGCAGCCAGACGGCCAGCGGGTCGACCCACATCACGGAGATGGCGAGAAGGGCCAGGCTCGTGTTGGCGAGCGCGACCATCCCCCCGAACTTGAGCATCTCGGGCAGCTTCTGGAACTGGGGCGCGCCACCGGACAGCGAGATCGCGGTCGCGATCGTCAGCGCCCCGAGGAGGCAGGCGACGAGCACCGCGGCGAACGCGGCAATCCAGTCGGCCGGGCCGGGCTGGCCGGCGAACGACCCAAGACCGTGGAACACGACGAGCGTCACGGTCGAGATG
>JANMPL010000464.1:0-6087 GCA_031369845.1 Chloroflexota bacterium | reverse complement strand
AAGAAGATGGCGCTCGAGCTGTTCAAGCCGTTCGTCATGCGCCAGCTCGTCGAGAAGGGCTTCGCCCACAACATCAAGAGCGCCAAGCGCATCGTCGAGCGCGTCCGGCCCGAGGTCTGGGACGTCCTCGAAGAGGTCATCAAGGACCATCCGGTCCTCCTGAACCGCGCCCCGACGCTCCACCGCCTGGGCATCCAGGCGTTCATGCCGGTCCTC
Organism: Chloroflexota bacterium; assembly: GCA_031369845.1. Classification (GTDB taxonomy): domain Bacteria; phylum Chloroflexota; class Limnocylindria; order Limnocylindrales; family CSP1-4; genus CF-46. The sequence continues at coordinate 5,871 of JANMPL010000464.1, read as the reverse complement.
GTCGAGGGTTCGGCGATCCAGATCCACCCGCTCGTCTGCACCGCCTTCAACGCGGACTTCGACGGCGACCAGATGGCGGTCCACGTGCCGCTCAGCTCGGCCGCCCAGGAAGAAGCCCGGACCATGATGTTGTCGACGGCGAACCTGCTGTCGCCGGCCGACGGGAGCCCGGTCATCGCGCCAACCCAGGACATGGTCCTCGGCTGCTACTACCTGACCATGGATCCGATCGGCAAGCAGCCCAAGCGGGTCCGCCTCTTTGCGACCGAGGACGAGGCCATCCTCTCCTATCAGCTTCGCGAAAAGACCGGCGTCACCCTCCACGAGCCGATCGAGGCCGAGGTAAAGAGCTGGGACGCCGAGTCGGGCGAGCTCAAGCCCGTGCGGCGGCGGACGACTGTCGGCCGGATTCTCTTCAACCAGATCCTGCCCGACCAGCTCCGCTACTCGGACAAGGTCATGGTCCGGACCGAGCTCAAGGAGCTGATCGACGAGTGCTACCGGATGCTCGGGTCGGACGAGACCGCCCACCTGGCAGACGGCATCAAGAGCGTCGGCTTCGATTTCGCCACCCGTGGCGGGATGACCATCGGCGTCTTCGACATCGAGGTCCCGAAGGACAAGGGCGCTCGGCTGAAGGCTGCCGACGATGACGTCGCCCAGATCGACCGCCAGTTCCAGCGCGGCCTCATCACCGAGGACGAGCGTTACGAGCAGGTAGTCGACGTCTGGCAGAAGACCACGAGCGCGATGTCGGACGAGATGATGAAGGGCCTCAAGGTCGACGGCCCGGTGACGATGATGACGGCCTCGGGAGCCCGCGGAAACAAGGGCAACATCGGCCAGCTCGGCGCGATGCGCGGCCTCATGGCCGACCCGTCGGGGCGGATCATCGACGTCCCGGTCCGGAGCAACTTCCGCGAGGGCATGACCGACCTCGAGTACTTCATTTCGACCCACGGCGCCCGGAAGGGCCTCGCCGACACGGCCCTCCGGACGGCCGACTCCGGCTATCTGACCCGGCGCCTCGTCGACGTCGCCCAGGACGTCATCACCCGCGATGACGACTGCGGCACCGAGGAAGGCAGCTGGATCACCCGCGAGGATTCCAGCGACGAGAAGGAATTCCGTCGCCGCCTCATCGGCCGGCTCGCGTGCGCCCCCTTGCCCGACCCGACCGTCAAGGTCAAGAAGGGTGAGACCGCCCCGATCATCGTCGACCGCAACCAGGAGATCAGCAAGGAGATCGCGGCCGCCATCGACGCGGCCGGAGTCGACGAGGTCCTGGTTCGTTCACCACTGGCCTGCGAAGCTCGCTACGGAGTCTGCCGGGCCTGCTACGGGCGCAACCTCGCCACGGGCGAGATGGTCGCGGCCGGCGAGGCCGTCGGCATCATCGCCGCCCAGTCGATCGGCGAGCCCGGCACCCAGCTGACGATGCGGACGTTCCACACCGGCGGTGTCGCCGGACTCGACATCACCGCCGGCCTGCCGCGCGTCGAGGAGTTGTTCGAGGCCCGCGTCCCCAAGGGCAAGGCCGAGATCAGTCACATCGACGGGATCGTCGAGATCATCCGCAGCGACACGGGCACCAAGGTCAAGGTCGTCAGCACCGAGGTGTACGACATCTCGCTGGCGCTGCCGAAGGGTGCCGAAATGCTGGCGGCAGCAGGGGACACCGTCGAAGCCAACCAGGTCGTCGCCCGCGTCGGCGACGGCAAGGACAAGGACGCTGCGACGGACGTCGTCGCGCCGGTCCAGGGCTACCTCGTCAAGGGTGACGAAGGTCTTGTCATCCGCGCTCAGGACGTCGTCGAGCGCGAGTACACCATTCCTCACAACGCGAAGATCCTGGTCGAGAACGGCCAGGAGATCCGGGCCGGTGACGCGATCACCGACGGCCCGATCAACCCGCAGGAATACCTCGACACCCGCGGCAAGGATGCCGTCCAGCGCTACCTGGTCAAGGAAGTCCAGAAGGTCTACCGCAGCCAGGGCGTGACGATCAACGACAAGCATATCGAGATCATCGTTCGGCAGATGCTCCGCAAGGTCCGCATCGACCAGCCGGGCGACGTCGACCTGCTGCCGACCGAGCTGATCGATCGGCTCGACTTCGAGGAAGCCAACAACCGGGTCCTCTCCGAAGGCGGCGAGCCGGCGACGGCCCAGACGGTGCTCCTCGGCGTGACGAAGGCGTCGCTCAACACCTCGTCCTTCCTCGCCGCAGCCTCGTTCCAGGAGACGACCCGGGTGCTCACCGAGGCGGCGATCAACGGCGCCAAGGACCATCTGATCGGGCTCAAGGAGAACGTCATCATCGGCAAGCTCATCCCCGCCGGGACGGGTGCGCCAGCGAACGTCGCGGCCCGCAAGGAGCGGGAGCGCCGGGCGGCCATCGAGGCCCTTGCCGGCGAGGCGATCGAGGACACCGGAGCCGAGTACAACCCCTTCCTCGAGGAGGGTGCGGTCCGACCGACGGACGAGGCCGCCGGACTTGCTCTCGCGGCCACGATCGCGGGCAGCGACGGCGACGAATCGGAGTTCAATCCGTTCCTCGCCGACGAGGAGGCAGGTGACGGCGATGGCGATGCCGCCGCCGATGCCGAGGCCCTCGTCCCGGAGCCCGAAGAGGAGGGCGCCGAGGCCAAGTAGGCTTCGGCACCGCCGGCCGGCCAAAGCGAACTGAAATCCTGCCAAATGTTCGCGTGGCGAGCGTTAGGCCACGACCCAGCCGCCAGATCGCCCGGCCGCCTGCATGATCATTCGGACAACTCGGATTGATTGAGCTAGAAGATGCGGCCTCCCGAGTAGCTATGCATCCGATTACCCTCGTGAAGCCGGACCGATCTGCCTAACGCTCCCGCGACGAACATCTGGCAAGAAACCGGGTTGGACGGCCCCGCGCGGTTCGTCCTAAATGACGTGGATTCTGGTTTGACACGATTTTCGGGCCGCTGCTACACTCCGCGTTCGTGGCCTCGGCAGGGGCAGCGGTCGGCGTGCGCGCCGAGTCCCAAACGAGCAACCACCCCATCCCACCCAGGGTCCCGTCACGAGCCTGACCGCTCGACGACCGCAGCGGCCCTCCGTGCCAGCAAATAAGCCGAAAGGAGCAGCGTCTTCGTGCCGACGATCAGCCAGCTAGTACGCCACGGCCGCACGCCGAAGATCTCGAAGATCAAGGCGCCCGCCATGCGCAGAAGCTGGAACGGGATCAATCGCCGCCAGGTGGCGATTCCGGGCGCGCCGCAGAAGCGGGGCGTCTGTCTCCAGGTGCGCACGATGACGCCGAAGAAGCCGAACTCGGCCCTCCGCAAAATTGCCCGAGTCAAGCTCAGCAACCAGATGGAGGTCACGGCCTACATCCCGGGCATCGGCCACAACCTCCAGGAGCACTCCGTCGTGCTCGTCCGTGGTGGCCGGGTCAAGGACCTCCCTTCGGTCAAATATCACATCATCCGCGGAACCCTTGACGCCGCGGGCGTCCGAGACCGCAAGCAGGGCCGCAGCAAGTACGGCGCGAAGGCCGCGACGTCCGGAGGCCGCAAGTAATGCCCCGTCGTCAGAGCATCCCGCGCATGACCAAGTACCAGACGGTCCCGGCCAACCGGACGACCGCCCGGTTCACGGCCAAGCTCATGTCGGACGGCAAGCGCAACCTGTCCGACCGGATCCTTCGCGAGGCGCTCGCCCGCGCGGAGGCCCAGTCGCACCGGCCCGGACTCGAGGTTCTCGAGGCCGCGCTCCGCAACGCAACACCGATCATCGAAGTCAAACCGCGCCGCGTCGGCGGCGCAACGTACCAGGTCCCGGTCGAGATCCGGGGCGAGCGCCGCATGTCGCTCGGGGTCCGCTGGCTCGTCCAGGCGGCCCGCAAGCGCAACGGCAAGAGCATGAGCGAGAAGCTCGCCGCCGAGCTCGTCGATGCCATGAACGGCCTCGGCGCGGCGGTCAAGCGACGCGAAGACACGCACAAGATGGCCGAGGCCAACAAGGCCTTCAGCCATTTCAAGTGGTAACCCCGGGAGCTTAGAGAACACCGTGGCACGACAGGTTCCGCTGGCACGCACGCGGAACATCGGAATCATCGCCCACATCGACGCGGGCAAGACGACCGTCACCGAGCGGATCCTCTTCTACACGAAGAAGATCTACAAGATCGGTGAGGTCCATGAAGGCGCCGCGACGATGGACTGGATGCCCCAGGAGCAGGAGCGCGGTATCACGATCACCGCGGCTGCAACGACGGCGTTCTGGGGCGACCATCGCATCAACATCATCGATACGCCCGGGCACGTGGACTTCACCGTTGAGGTCGAGCGGAGCCTTCGGGTGCTCGACGGCGCCGTCGTTGTCTTCGACGGCGTGGCCGGCGTGGAGCCGCAGTCCGAGACGGTCTGGCGCCAGGCCGATCGCTACGGCGTGCCCCGCTTCTGCTTCATCAACAAGCTCGACCGGACCGGCGCCGACTTCTGGCGCGGCGTCGAGTCGATCAAGGAGCGCCTCGGCGCGAACGCCGTGCCGATCCAGATCCCGATCGGCCGCGAGGACAAGTTCGAGGGCGTCGTCGACCTCGTCGAGATGAAGGCCTACTACTACCGCGACGACCAGGGCACGACGTTCGACGTCGTCGACATCCCCGATGAGCTCAAGGCCGAGGCCGAGGCCCATCGCCACAGGATGATCGAGGCCGTCGCCGAGATGGACGACGAGCTGACGCACAAGTACCTCGAAGGCGAGGAGCTGACGATCGCCGAGATCAAGCGTGGTCTCCGCCTCGGCACGCTGACGACCAAGATCATCCCGGTCCTGACCGGCTCCGCGCTCCGCAACAAGGGCGTCCAGAAGATGCTCGACGCGGTCGTCGACTACCTGCCGTCACCGCTCGATGTCCCGCCGATGATCGCAATCGATCCGAGAACCGGCGAGGACGTCGTCCGCACGCCGGACGACAAGGAACCGTTCAGCGCGCTCGCGTTCAAGATCGCCGCCGACCCGTTCGTCGGCAAGCTGGCGTTCTTCCGGGTCTATTCCGGCACGCTCAAGGCGGGCTCGTACATCCTGAACCCGACGAAGGGCAAGAAGGAGCGGATCGGCCGCATCCTCCAGATGCACGCGAACCACCGCGAGGAGATCGAAGAGGTCTACGCCGGCGACATCGCCGCGGCCGTCGGTCTCAAGGACACCTTCACTGGCGACACCCTGACCGACCCGGATCACCCGGTCGTCCTCGAATCGATGACGTTCCCGGAGCCGGTCATCGAGGTCAAGATCGAGCCGAAGACGAAGGCCGACCAGGACAAGCTCGGCGTCGCCCTCCAGCGGCTGTCCGAGGAGGACCCGACGTTCCGGGTCAAGACGGACCAGGAGACGGGCGAAACCCTGATCGCCGGCATGGGTGAGCTTCACCTCGACGTCCTCGTCGACCGGATGGTCCGCGAGTTCAAGGTCGCCGCGAACATCGGCAAGCCCCAGGTCTCCTACCGCGAGACCATTCGCCGGGCCGCCGAGGGCAACGGCCGCTTCGTCCGCCAGACCGGCGGCAAGGGCCAGTACGGCCACGCGATCATCCGGCTGGAGCCCCAGGAGAAGGGGGCCGGCTACGAGTTCGTCGACAAGATCGTCGGCGGGACGATCCCGCGCGAGTACATCAAGTCGGTCGACGCGGGCATCCGCGAGGCGCTCGAGACCGGCATCTACGCGGGCTTCCCGGTCGTCGACGTCAAGGTGACGCTGCACGACGGGTCATACCACGAGGTCGACTCGTCGGAGATGGCGTTCAAGATCGCGGGCTCGATGGCCGTCAAGGACGCCTTCTCGAAGGCCGATCCGGCCATCCTGGAGCCGATCATGCGCAACGAGGTCACG
>JANMPL010000451.1:0-6721 GCA_031369845.1 Chloroflexota bacterium | reverse complement strand
CCGAGTGATCCAGGCACGTCGTCCAGCTCGACTTCGACGCTGGCAAAACTCATCCAAGGCACCTTCAGCCGCCCGCACACCTTGGCGAACTTGCCCAAGTCCTCCCGTCCGTCGTTCTTGATGATCAGGCACAGCGGGCCGTCGTGTTTCCATTCCGCGCCGCCGATGGTCTGGATATCGAGGCCTGCGTCCCCCAGGGCTTTCCCGAACGCAGCGAGCTTGCCAGGCGAGCCGCCGGCGGAGACCAGGGCGTTGAGCTGTCGGTGCATGGCACCACCCTCCTCACCCGCGCGACCATGTTCCGCGGTCACGGCCCGGACGGCGCGCGGGGCGTCAGCGGATGCTACACCTGCCTGCGCGGCGACTCGTCTCGGTCAGACGATTCGGAGGCCGAGGATCTTGCGGGCGATGACCAGCCGCTGGACCTGGCTCGTTCCTTCGCCGATCTCGGTCAACTTGGCGTCGCGCATGAAGCGCTCGACCTTGTACTCCTCGACGTAGCCGTAGCCGCCGTGAATCTGGATCCCGTTGTTCGTCGCTCGTGAGCTGACCTCGGACGCGAAGAGCTTCGCCTCGGCCGCCGCGAGGCTGAAGTCGCGACCCTGGTCCTTGAGCCAGGCCGCCCGCCAGACCATCTGCCGCGCCGCGTCGATCTCCGTCGCCATGTCGGCGACCATGAACGCGACGCCCTGGAAGGTGCCGATCGGCCGACCGAACTGTTCGCGGGTCTGGGCATACGGGATCGAGGCATCGAGGGCGGCCTGCGCGAGCCCGACCGCCAGGGCGCCGATCGAGATGCGGCCCCCGTCGAGGATCTTGAGGAAGGTCTTGAAGCCCTCGCCGCGTGCCCCGAGCATGTTGCTGGCGGGGACCCGGGCGCCCGAGAAGATCAGTTCGCCGGTTGCTGAGGCGTGGAGCCCGAGCTTCTCCTCGAGCCGGCCGACGCTGAACCCGGGCGTATCGGCGGGAAGGATGAAGGCACTGATCTCGGCGGTGCCCTTGTCGGTCTCTCCGGTTTTCGCCGTGATGATGTACGTCCCGGCGTGTCCTGCGTTCGTGATGAACCGCTTGCCGCCGTCGAGGACCCAGGAGCCGCCGTCGGCGCCATCTTCGTGGCGTGCGGTTGTTCGGGTACCACCGGCGTCGCTGCCGGCTCCCGGCTCCGTCAGGCCGTAGCCGCCGAGCACCTTGCCCGACGCCATCGGCACGAGGAAGCGCTCCTTCTGCTCCGGCGTCCCTGCCAGGTGGAGGGGCCCGCAGCCGAGGCTAGTGTGGGCGGCGACGATCAGACCGAGCGAGCCCCAGACGCGGCCGATCTCTTCGATCGCGATCGCGTAGGCCAGGGTATCCAGGCCGGACCCGCCCTCGTCCTCCGGGATCGGGATGCCGAGCCAGCCCATCTCGCCGAGACGCTTCACGATGTCGACCGGAAAGCGTCGGGCGCGCTCATGCTCGTCGACGACCGGCTCGACCTCCTTGACCATGAAGTCGCGGATCGTCTGGCGGAGCAGGGTGTGCTCGGTCGAAAGATCGAGGTCCATCGGGCCGAGAGTACCCCAATGAACCCGGGCCCTCCATGCCGATCCTGCGGCTCCCCTGCCTGAGTGCTAGCCTTGCGACCATGCCTGCGCAGCAACCCCAGGCCTACCCGAACCCCCGTTCGCTGCGGACCGCACGCGTCCCAGCCCAGCCGGCCGCATCGGGCCTGCGCCGCGAGATCCTCGTCCAGCTGCGAAAGGACGGTCCGAGCTCACCGGAACAGCTCGCGACGATGCTCGGGGCCAGCCGGACTGGAATCCTCCAGCAGCTTCGATCACTCGAGGCGACCGGCCTCGTCGACCGACGGACGGTCCGCCACGGCGTCGGCCGCCCGCGTCACCTGTATGACGTGACCCCCGACGCCCAGATCGCCTTTCCCTCGAACTACGACTCGCTCGCGGCTGGTCTCCTCGCCGCCGTCGGCACTGTCGGCGGAGATGAGCTCGTCGCCCGGGTCTTCGCCGTCCGGCGCCAGCTGATCGCCGATCAGGTCAGGAACAGGCTCGACGAGCGCCTCCCGGCCGGCGCCACGCTGGAGGCCAAGGTCCGCGAGCTCGCCGTCATCCAGGACGAGCAGGGCTACCTCTCAAGCGCGACGGTCAGCGCGGACGGCACGATCCGCCTTCGCGAGTGCAACTGCGCGATCCTGGGGATCGCATCGCAGAGCTCGTCGCCGTGCGAAGCCGAGCTGGATCTCTTCCGGGACGTGCTCGGCGCTGACGTGATTCGCGAGACGCACATTGCATCGGGCGACCGCAGCTGTACCTACCGAATCCAGGAGTCACTGATTCCGGCGCCGTCACCCTGACGTAAGGGTCAGGCCTCTTCGCGCTCCACGACGTCACGGGTCGCCGGGGCGAGGCGGGTCGCGGGGACGTCGGAGACATTCGGGACGAAGGACGAGGCGAGCGACGTCGCCGCCGCCAGCTCCTGGTCCTCGACCGACAGGATCCCGAGCCGCCCGAGTGTCGCCATCTCGTCGCGGATGTACGTCTTGAGCATCTCCGGGCCGTCGGTGTTGATCGTGAACCTGATCTCGTTCCGCCGGAACGTGTCGAAGATCCAGCGGAACTCGTCCCAGCCTGAAACGACGCGGGTGTTGAGGTTCGACGTGGGGCAGATCTCGAGGACGATCCCGCGATCGCGGATCATCGCCATCGCCCGCGGGTCGTACGCCGCCTTCACACCATGGCCGATCCGGTCGGGCTCGAGGAGCTCGACCACTCGCGCGACCTCGTCGACCGACCCCGACTCGCCGGTGTGGACGGTCAGGCCGAGACCGAACTGGCGCGCCCGCCGGAAGAGCCTGCTGTAGTCGGCGACGCGGAAGGTCGAGGACTCCGGACCGGCGATGTCGATTCCGACGATCCCCCGATCCCGCCACGCGATCGCCTTCTCCACGATGATCTCATTGAGCTCGAACGGGAAGGCACGATCCAGGCAGAAGATGAGGCCGGGCTTGACCGGATACTCGAGGCTGGCCCGGTCCATCCCACGCGACGCGGCGGCAATGATGTGGTCGAGATCCTGTTCGCCGCCGCGGTTCCGCTTCATCGGGTTGAAGCGGACCTCCATCGTCGTGACGTTGTTCTTGCGGTAGGCGCCGCCGACGACCTCGTAGACGGCTCGCTCGACGGCCAGCGGCGACGACTGGATGAGCTCCGTCCAGTGGAACAGCTGAAGGTAGCCGTCGAATGAGCGGTTGCGCTTGTCCGACACCGTGATCGTGTCCCGGAACTCCCAATAGTCGCGCGTCGGGAGTTTGATGCCCTGGGCGTGGGCGATGCTCCACATGATCGCCGGAGTCACCGCGCCGCCGAGGTGGCAGTGGAGTTCGGCGAGCGGGATCTTGCGTGAGAGCTGTCGGACCATCGGCTTCAGGATAGCCTCGAATCCGGGCCCCGTCAGGCGACTCGCGAGGAACCGGTCTGGCGCCTGTCCGCCGCCTCCAGTCCTCAGCTCGCGGCGGGGACGACCCGGCCGTCGGCGTCGATCGTGGCCTGCCGGCGGCGCAGGGCGCGGAGCTCGGCGCCCGGGACCTGGTCGCGAGCGTGGTAGCTCGAGCGGACGAGCGGCGCCGACTCGACGTGCTTGAAGCCCAGGCCGAGCGCCTCCGTCTTCATCTCGGCGAACTCGTCGGGATGGTAGTAGCGCTCGAGCGGCAGGTGCTTCTCCGATGGCCGCAGGTACTGGCCGATCGTCAGGATGTCGACGTCGACCTCGCGCAGCGCGACGAAGGCCTCGGTCAGCTCATCGCGGCTCTCGCCCAGCCCGACCATCAGGCTCGACTTCGTGTGCGCCGCGTAGCCGATCTCGACAGACATTTCCTTGGCCCGGCGCAGGACATACAGGCTGCGGTCCCATCGGGCGCGCTTGCGGACGGGCTTCTGGAGCCGCTTCACGGTCTCGAGGTTGTGGTTGAGGATGTCGGGCCGAGCGTCCATCACCGTCCGCAGCCGGTCGTCGGCGCCGTCGAAGTCCGGGATGAGCACCTCGATCCCCATCCCGGGACTCGTCGCCCGCATCGCGAGGATCGTCTCGGCGAAGATCCGCGACCCGCCGTCCGGCAGGTCGTCTCGGGCGACGCTCGTCACGACGACGTGCTCCAGGCCGAGCTGGCTGACCGCCTCGGCTACCCGCCGCGGCTCGTCGTCGTCGAACCAGGTCGGACGCCCCGTCTTGACCGCGCAGAAGCCGCAGGCCCGGGTGCATGTGTCGCCGAGGATCATGATCGTCGCGGTCCGCTGGTCCCAGCATTCACCGATATTCGGGCAGTGGGCCTCCTCGCAGACGGTATTGAGATTGAGGCCCCGCATGAGGCCCTTCAGATCGTGGTAGTTCGGACCTGAGGGCAGCCGGGAGCGGATCCAGTCCGGGTGGCGGCGGAGGGGCGTGACGGAGCCGCCCATGGCAATCGTCTCGGGCGTGGTCGCGCCGTGGTGGCCGCCACCGTCGGCCGGGACGAACATCGGGAGCTCGCGTGCCATCGGATCGAGTGTAGTCAGGCCGCGCCGAACGTGTCGCGCAGGCCCTGGTCGATCTCCCGCGGCGCGAACCCGAGCTCGCGGGTCGCCCTGTCGTGCGTCGCCCAGTAGGTCACCCCCGCCGACGACGAGATCACCTCGGCGAGGTTCGCCTGGCCGATCAACCGCCCGAGGGGGGCCATGACCCGGAGCACGCCCGTCGGAAGCCGCAGGCGCGGCGGCCGGCGGCCGCCGATTCGCGCGGCGATCTCGGTCGCGTCGCGCAACCTGGTCACGGGGCCGGACAGAACGTATGACTCGCCGACGACGCCACCTTCGAGCGCTGCGACGATCCCGGCCGCCAGGTCGTCGACGTGGACAAAACCGAGACCGACGTCGTCGAGGGCCCGATATGGCAGCCGGCCCGTGTTCGCCAGGCGGAGTTGCTCGCCGACGGCAGTGTGGTCGCCCGGGCCATAGACCTGGCTTGGCATCACGATGATGATCGGAACGCCGGCGGCGATCCGCTGCTCGGCCACTTCGTGGGCGCCGTACTTCGTCTCGTCGTACCAGCTGAGAAACCCGTCGGCGAGGTCACGCCCGTACGTCTCGTCGACCACATGTCCGCGCGTATTGCCGAAGACGTTCACGGTGGAGACGTAGACGTTCCGGGGAATCCGGGCGACCTCCGCCGCGTCCAGGACGCGCGTAGTCGTCCCGACGTTCGCGTCCCACATTGCGCCGCGCTCGCTCTGCGGGATGCCGACGCGGTAACTGCCGGCGGCGTGGATCACCGCGTCCGCTTCGGCGAACTGCTCGACCATCCGGTTGACGTCCGAGAGATCGTCCTCGACGACCTCAGCTCCAAGCTCGCGAAGCGCGGCGGCGCGCTTCTGGTCGCGAACGAGCCCGACGACGTTATCGCCACGCTCCCGCAGAACGCGAGCGACGGCGCCGCCGACGAACCCGGCGCCGCCGGTCAGGACGATCCGCATCAGCCGGTCCCAATCACTAGCTCGGACCCGGCGGGCTGAAGATCGGCGAGTCGACGACCGTCAGCACGGTCGCAGCCGAGAAGGGTCCGCGGGCGCCCGAGACCGCCAGGTACCACGGCGGCCCCGATCTCCCCAACGCCCCCACGACGTCCGGGGCCAGCGACTCGGCCGCGAATCGGGCGCTGAGGACGTCGCCACTCGTCGTCGTCTCGAGCGGGACGCATCCAGCGGACGCCGCCGGTTTGGGGTTCTCCACGGTGAACTCCGCGCCGGGTTGCTTGCTGCAGAGGAAGGCGACGGTGCTGTCCAGTGGCCAGGGGGACACCGTGAACACCATGTTGCTGCCGTGGAAGGCCGCCGTGACCGACGTGGCGAATGTCGGCAGGGTCGGCACGACCGTTGTGCCGCAGCCGACGAGAACGAGCGCTCCGGCGAGGGCAACCAGCCGTGGAGGGCGACGCATCGATCAGTAGATCGGCGTATCGGGACCGACCGCCTCGAGCCACGCCTTGATGTCCCGGAGGAGCGCCGCGCCGGACGCGCCGTCGTTGGCGCGGTGGTCGACGCCGAGGACCATGTTCATCACCGGCCGGATCGCGATGACGTCGCCGTCCGGGGTCGAGACCACGACCGGGCGCTTTGTGATCGCCTCCATCGTGACGATCCCGACTTCCGGGACGTTGAGGATCGGCATGACCAGGTTGGTACCGAGATAACCGGTGTTGTCGACCGTGAATGTCCCGCCGCCGAAGTCGTCAAGCTTGAACTTGCAGACCTTGGCGCGGGCGGCGACGTCGGCGATCGCGACGTTGAGCCCGTGAATCGAAAGTTGGTCGGCATCGCGGATGACCGGCACGATCAGGCCCTCGGCGACTGCGACGGCGACTCCGACGTTGACCCTCCGCTTCGCCATCAGCCCCTGCTCTGTCCAGTGGGCGTTGAACGTCGGGTTGCGCTTGAGCGCCTCGGCGGAGGCCTTGACGACGAACGGGACGAAGCTGAGGCCGATCCCCTCTTTCGCCTGATAGTCGCGCTTCGCTCGTTCACGGAAGGCGACCAGGCGGGTGACGTCGACCTCCATCTGGACGTAGGCGTGGGGCGCCAGGAGCGCCTTCGTCATCTGGGCCGCGATCCCCTTCCGCATCTGAGTCATGGGCACGAGGAATTCGTCGGCACCGTCGGGGAACGTGATCGAAGTCCCGACGGAGGCGGCCACTCGCGCTG
>JANMPL010000414.1:0-2391 GCA_031369845.1 Chloroflexota bacterium | reverse complement strand
GTCGATGTCTTGCCGGCGCCGTTCGGTCCGAGGAACCCGAACGATTCCCCCTTCGCGACGTCGAAATCGATCGCGTCGACAGCGACGAAGTCGCCGAAGCGTTTCGTCAGCCCGCGGGCATGGATGAGTGAGGAGTCAGGGCTCTGCGGCATGGGCGGGCCATGGTACCGCAGCGCCGGAGACAAAGGCTGTCAGGAATCCGGTTGGTTCGAATCCTCCGGATCGGTGGCGCCGGGCCCCAACCCCTCGCCGACGATCTCGAAATGAGTGACCTCGTGACTCGCAAGGCGAGCCGAGTTTCGCGTGACGAACGGGCGCCGCACGTCACCGCCCGTCGCTTGCTCGATCGCCGACCAGCTGGCCCAGGCGGAAACCGTCAAGAAGTCGTCGGGCCGTCGGGTGCCCAGGTAGAACGCGCTCAGCCCAGAGTTGATCGAGGCGTCGGCGAGCATGCCGCTCCGCGCTTCGACGAGATAGGCGTCCATCTGCCGCGCGGCCACGTGACCGCGGAAGACGCGAAGGATCCGGGCCTCCTCGGGTCGGGCGAAGCGAGCCTGGACCTCGATCGGAAACACCTCGATCTGGGCGCGCTCCAGGAGCGGCCGGATGTCGCGAGTGCCCCGGCCGACGGGCGGCGTCTCAGGTGATTCGGGCACGGGACGTTCAGCTCCCCAGACGCTGGCGATCACCCTTAGCTCGTCGCCGGCGAGGCCGCGCCTCGCCGCGAAGCAGTGACGGATATCCGGCATCTGGCTCAGCTCCGGAATGATCTCGTCACGGAGAGCGGCGTCCAGGACCGGTTCGGGGACCTGCGCCACAAATGTCACGACGCGCAGAGTCCCGGCCTCGAGCATGCGGTGACGGCCCTCCCCTTTTGTACGTCCCGGCGCATTCTGGCGGCAGCGTCGGCGCCGCCGCAAGGGCGCTTGTGTACGCTCCCACAAACGTGCTACATTTCGGGAGCAGATAACCCGAACACGGAGCCTACCAATGGGCACCCTTCCCCAAGCCGTCGAAGCGCTACTCGACGCGGCCCTCGTCGGCGAACTGAGCGTCGTCGACGCCGCCGGACGCCCGGTGACGTACCCGCTCATTCCGCTCTACGACGGCGAACGCGTGTACCTCACGTCCTCGACGCTCTTCAGCCGGAAGCTCGAGCACATCAAGGCCAACCCGAAGGTGTCCCTGTCGCTGACCGACCCGATCGCTGTCGGCGGGCGGTCGGATAGGGCGACGATCCAGGGCGACGCTCGGGTGATCGATGAGGATCCCCACGGCGGCTGGGAACGCCTGCTGCCGATCTGGGAGAAGAAGGAACCATCGATCGTGTTCTTCCTGAAACAACGCGTCGCCCTGCCGCTCTTCTTCGAACGGTCGCTCATCGAGATCACGCCGCGACGAGTCCTCTACTGGGCCGATGGCGACGCCGGGACGGCGCCGCAGGCAACCGACGTCGGAAGGGAGGCGGCGTGATGGCCAGCTCGACCACCGCCGAGTCGCGGACACCGGCCCTCGCCGTCCGCGAGGGCCTCGAGAAGCTTGCGACGTATCCCTATCAGATCCTCACGTTCGTCGATCCCGATGGCTACCCGGTGAGCGTCGCGGTCAGCGCGACCGTCGATCCGGGCGCGGCCTCGGCGTCGTTCGCGGTTCCGGCCGGCCTCTCGGTTCCTACCGACGCCGATGTCAGCCTCACGGGCTCCCACATCCGGCCGCAGCCCGGCTACGGCTACGACGAGCGTCGCCACGTCACGGTGTGGGGTCCGGCGACGATCTCGCAGGACGGCCGGACTGTTTCGATCGCCGCTGCCCGGGCGTGGGGCTGGGACGAGGCGGAGCTGCCGTTCTTCGAGTACTCCGAGCGGTCGGTCGGCCAGTCCCGGAAGTACTTCGACGCCCTCTCGCTCGAGCGGGGCACGCCGGTCAAGCCGCGCCTCTCGCTCGGCTGGCTCGTCTTGCGGACGACCCGACTGCCGTTTCTGAGCGCGACGATCGTGCCGGTGCTTCTCGGAATTCTCATCGCCGCTCGAAACGGATCCTTCGACCTGCTGTCAGCGGTTCTCACGGTCATCGGAGCGTCGTTCGTGCAGCTCGCGATCAATGTCTCCAACGACGTGTTCGACACCGCGCAGGGCGCCGACGATGCCAATGTCACGCCGACCAAGTTCTCGGGCGGATCGCGCGTCATCCAGTACGGCCTTGTGTCGTTCCGACGGATGGCCGGTCTGGCCACGGGCTTCTATCTCGCGGCGGGCGCCATCGGCATTCTCCTATTGGTCCTCCGCGGGTCGCCGGCGCTGCTCGCGATCGGCGTCGTCGGCTTCATCGTCGGTCTCGGCTACACTGCGCCGCCGCTGAAGTTCGTGTATCGCGGGCTCGGCGAGATCGCCG
>JANMPL010000393.1:0-3232 GCA_031369845.1 Chloroflexota bacterium | reverse complement strand
GCGAGCTGACAGTCGACGTCAATGCCGCTGGTTCTCTGGACGTCCGGGTTGAACGACGCGTCGGGCGCCCCTGCGAGATCTCGCTCGTCGAAGCATAACTGCGATCCAGGCCCGGGCCCACACCGGGCTACATCGACGGGGTGTATGCGGGGTCGAGGTACTTGGCCGGTCGTCGCGGAACTCCAGGACACAGCCCTTGCCGCAGAAGGCGTATTCGGTGCCCTCATGCCTCAGGGTCAGGCCCTTGTCACGAGCCTGGTCGGGATCCACGGTCATCCCGCACACCGGGTCCTCGGTGCGGGCGATGGTTCGCTGGTCCGTCATGGCAACCTCCTGGACTTCGGCGACTTCGCAGATGTCGGCGCCGACCGGCGCCTCGGTCTTGGCGGCTCGCTCCGCGTCGAGCACCGCCTTGATGTCCGGGTAGGCGTCCAACAGGCAGCACGAGCAACTCTCGTACCAGCGGCGCATCCCGTCGTCGATGACCGGCAGTCCGGCGGACTGGGGAACGCTGATGGCGTGGGCCTGCTCGGCGGTTGCCGCGTAGAGCGCCGGCTCCTCCTGGAAGACGCGAAGACAGCCGGAACGGCAGAAGGCGTAGGTCCGGCCGTCGTGCTCAGTGGTGAGGCCGGCCTCCTCGGCCTTGGCGACCTCGACGGTCATGCCGCAGACGGCATCGAGGACGCGTTCGGGCGAGTTCCGCTCAAGGTCGTCTCCCGTCAGGTCAGGCGGTGGCCGGCCGAGGCTGGGCGAGGTGGAGATGGCGATGACCAGCGGGATGGCTAGCCCGAGTGCGTGTGGGCAGGCGATGACCAGCACGGTCGCGGTTCGCACCAGCGCGCCCTCGGGATCGCCCTAGAAAGCCAAGGTGATGGTCCCGGCGGCCAACGCGACGTAGAAAAGGATGGCCGCCGTCCGGTCGGCCAGGACCTCCGGCATTGGTCACGACGAAGGTGACGGGCACCCCTGCCGGCACGGTCATGGTCATCGGCTCCATCCGCAAGGAGTCGAGGAGCTTGACTTCGATCCGGGTCGTCGCAGCGGACGGCCCGTTCGATTCGGCACCAGTTGGCGCTGCCGATGGAGCTGGAGGGGTGGTGCCGCTACTGCCGGACGAGCAAGCAGCCGCTAGCAGCGCGGCCACGAGGATGAGCGCCAGAGGAAAACGTCGCACGACTACTCCCTGAGACAGCCGATATACTCCTGGGAGTCTCCTAAGCGAGGTGGCGGTGCTCGTCCACCCCGCCACACCGGCGGCGCTTTCCAAGGTGGCGGGCCTTCCCACGCTGGGCGGGCCGCGATCGTCGGGACGTCACGGTCCCGGCCACGTGGTGCCTCCATCGGGGGATCGGAAGAACCTCGTCTTGTCGTCGACGACGGCTACGACGTTCGGATCCGTCGGATATACCGCCACCGTCACACCGACCGCCTTGAGGGGGGTCGGCGTCCAGGTTCGCCCGCTGTCGATCGATCGGCTGACGCCCAGGGTTGTGCCGGCATATATGACTGCGCCGTCGGCGCTCGCCGCTACGCTCGCGAGTTGCCCCGTGGGTTGACCTAGCGCGATCCACGAGCGCCCGCCATCTTCGCTCCGCGACAGGCCCTCGGAGCCAACCCCGAGCAGGACCGTCTTCCCGCCCTCGACGAACGTCGCGAGTGCGCCCCAGCCGCCCGGTTGGCGCAGTTCCCACGTCCGGCCCTTGTCAGTCGTCTCGAACAGGCCGTTTCCGACCGAGAACGCCCAGGCGTGGGCCGGATCTGCCGGATCCGCGACGAATGCGTGAAGGTCCAGGCCGGGCAGGTTATTCGGGACGTCCAGCCAGGTCTTGCCGCCGTCGGCCGTCTCCATGTAGACGTTGTGGCCGGCGATCTGGAAGAAGCCACCGGATACTGGTGCGACGTTCATTGCGTCGGCGCCCTGCAGTGCCGTTGCCTGCCAGTTGCGCCCGCCGTCCTTCGTCTCGAGAAGTCCACCGTGATGCCCGAAGTAGAGATGCTGCGGGTCAGCCGGATCGAAGGCGAGCGAATGGACGTCACGCGTTCCCAACGTCGACCAGGCGGTGGCGTCGCCCACGGCTGTCCGGCCACCGGCGTTCAGGATGACGGCCAAGGCGATGGCGGCGATGGCGGCGACGGCCGTACCGCCGACCAGGATGGCGCGCCACGGGCGACGCCGCGGTTGGGCTGGCTGGTGGCGGGCATACCCGCGGCGCTTCTTCGACACCTATTCCTTCTCCCTACGGTTGGCTGATGAGCTTGACCCGCTGCTCCATCTGGTCGGGCTTGAGCGGCCCGAAGTAACGGTCCCGGATGACGCCCTGACGATCGATGAAGTAGTGGGTCGGCAGGCCGAAGACGCCGTATGTCTTCATGATCGCGGCATACGTGTCGAGGCCGATGTCGTAGCCGAGGCCGTAGGTCTGGACGTAACGACGGACGGTGTCGACGTCCTCCTGGACATCGACCGCCACGACGATGAGGCCGGCAGCGCGGTTTGCCTCGAAGACGTCTCGGATGGCGGGGGTTTCCTGCTGGCAGGGCGGGCACCAGGTAGCCCAGAACACGACCCACACGGGCTTCCCGGCGAAATCGGCCAATCGGATCTCGCGGCCGTCGAGATCGGTCAGCCGAACGTCCAGGTCGCCGTTCTTGCCGACGAAGTCCGGTCCCCGCTGGCCGAGCTGGAGACCCTCGGTTTCGGCCGAGATTCGATAGAAGCTGGCGCCCGGTTGCAGCGTCGTCGGGGTGGCGGTTCCAAGGGGGCGAGTGGCGATGAATAGCACGACCGCGGCCCCAACCACAATGGCGTTGAGCAGCCCGATCTGGCGGGCGGTGAACGGGCCGATCAGGGTCCGCCGCGCCGGCGGTGATAACTCCGGTGGGGCCGTCTCGACCGCCGGTTGGCCGACGTCCGGGACAGGGCGGTCATCCGGATCGGCCTTCCTTGGTGGGCTCCTATACTCGCTCATACCACAGGCAGTGTAGTAGTTGAAGGTGGGAGAGGTCTCATTGCGCTCCGGGATAGCAGGCGTCGCCGCTTCCATCCTCATCGTTTCGCTCCTCGTTCTTGTCGCGGTCGCCCTTCCGCTCGGGCCAGCCGAGCGTCCGCCAGGCTCAACGGCGCCCTCCTCACCATTCGTCGCGGAACCTCCGACGTAATCGACACCGCTAAGCTACAGTGGAAAGTCACCGGCGAAGAGTTGGACGAGAGCCTGGGCGGTGCCGCACTCGC
>JANMPL010000374.1:0-12370 GCA_031369845.1 Chloroflexota bacterium | reverse complement strand
CGATCACCTCGTGCCAGAAGTATTCGCCTCGAGCGAGCGGCGCCTCGGCCCCAACGACCGACTCGAGATAGACCTCCTTCAGTGCCTCGGCCGACGAACGATCCCCGATCTCCCGGAAATGCACTCGCCAGCCAGGCCCGTCGGCGATCGGCGACGACCAGTCGATCATCAGCGCCCGCTCGTCGCCCTCGCGAAAGAGCTCCTGGCCGGGCGCGTACCGCAGCTCGGGGTGATCGGTCAGGATCTCGACTCGAACCGCGCCCCGAAGCCCGTGCGCCCCGCGCACGAGCGCCACCACAAGCCGCTCAGCCATCCGCGCGACGAACCCTCAGAGAATCTCCAGCGAGACCGGCTCGCCGTCCCGGGCGGCGGTCACCTTGAGGAGCGTTCGAAGGGCCTTCGCGACGCTGCCGTTCCGGCCGATGACCTTGCCCATGTCGTCTTCGGCGACGTGGAGCTCGATGACGGTCCCGCTCTGGTCGCGAACGACCTCGACCTTCACCGCGTCGGGATCGTCGACGAGAGACTTCGCCACGAATTCGACAAGTTCCGCTGCTGCCATCGTGACTCCTACTTCTCGGCGGGCACGATGCCCGCATTCCGGAAGAGACGGAGAACCGTGTCGGACGGCTGGGCGCCCTTCGCGAGCCAGGACTTCGCCTTGTCGGCGTCGATGTTGACCTCGATCGGCTCCGTGCGGGGGTTGTAGTGGCCGATCGTCTCGATCGCGCGGCTGTCCCGCGCGCTGCGGCTATCTGCGACGACCACCCGATAGCTCGGCTGCTTCGTCGCGCCGACGCGCGTCAACCTGATACGGACTGCCATTGGCTGCTGCTGCCTCCTTCTGGGCTCTTCGATGTGCTGCCGGCCAAGCGACCGGCGCCTACTTGATCGTTCTGACGGTGAATGCCTGGTCGAGGCGATCGACGTCGCCATCGATCCGGGAAGACGAGATGAATGCGTCCAGGGGGAGGAGATACGGAAGAGCCTCCCGCTCGTAGAACGCCCACTGATCCGGCGGGAGCATCGGCTTCACGTGCGGCTCGTTTAGCTCGCGGACGGCCTTCACGTCCACTAACGTTAGGCCGATATTCTCCTCGCCGACGCGCTTGACGAGCGAGGTGAATCGGGCGTCGTCCGCGAGCGACGGGCCGGGACCCGCGTCGAGGACCGACGCGACGAACGCTTCCGTGTATCCGACGACGACGACGTCGCCAGTTACGGCGTAGGCGATCTCCGCCTTGACTCCCAGCGGAAGGGATGCTCCGCTGGCCTCCGCGGCCTCAGTGAGATCGACGACGGTGATCGTGGCGTCGCCGTGGGCGACGTCGCGAATCTCGATGCCGGATCCGCCGCCGGCGAGGACGACGAAGCTCCGGAGCGTGTCGAACGTCCGCTTGGCGGCCGCGGCGTCGGACGGGGCGATCAGCACCCCGCCAGCGACCGATCCGGCGGCGTCCTTCGAGAACACGACGGCCGCGTCTCCCCACCAGCCGAACGCGCCCTCGAACCCACCGACGACGCCGGCCGCCGAATCGATCTGGCGGAAGGCCTCCTGCAGGTCCTTCATCTGTCGGAAACGGTCGACGACCGCCAGCAACGCCGGCCCGATGTCGTGCGATTCTGCGTAGACGATCGTCCCCGCCGGAGCGTGCCCGATGAGCGTGCTCTTCTTGTTCTTGGCCTCGTAGCCGATCTCGATCGAGGGAAAGGCGGTGTTGCCGACGAGTGCGTCATCCTCGAAGCGCATGCTGCTCGCCTGCCATTCCGGCACGAGCGCAATGAGCTCGTCATCGACCGTCGTGGACTCGAGCCCGCTGGCACCGCTCATGGCGACCACTGACTTGAGGAGGGAGCGGTACTCGATGTAGCCGAAGCCGACGTAGTCGCGCGAAACGCTGCCAAATGCCGCCTTGAACTCGGCGTCGTCGGCTAGCTTGCCTTCGCCCTTCGAGTCGATCGCCGCGCGAACCGTGGCATCGGAGCCGCCGAGGAGGACCTTGTCGGTAATCGCCAGGACGAACGAGGCGCCGGAGCTGCCGTCGCCCATGCTGTAGATCGTCGCGCCGCCGTACTGCGACTCGGCCAGCGAGTCGCCGATGGTCGACTTGAGCCATTCCGCCGCCTTTGCCGGATCCTTCACGGTGACGACGAAGAGGACGTCGCCGCCGAACGGCGTCACTGCCGCCCCCAGGAGCCCCCCGCCGGTGGCGGACTGGCTGCCCAGGCCGGAGCCCATGGCGATCTGCCCGCCGAACCACGGCTCGATATCGGCCGTATAGCTCTGGTCGTTGCTCGTGACGAGCATGACGATCCGATCGAACACTTCGTAGAGCTTCGCCTGGACGTTCGACTGGTCGGCGAAACCTGGGAACTTCGAGAGGAACCCGGCCATCTTGGCGCGCTGGTCGCCGGGTAGGTCGAGGCGGTACTCGGCGTATTGCAGCGTGGTCGTCGGCATATATCCGACTGCGGTCGACGGGCTCGGTCGGCCGCTGGCGAGGGCGAGGATCGCGATGGTCGCGGCGATGACGATAGCCACGCCGCCAATGGCGATTGCCCAGCGGACTCCGTTGGAGCGTTTGCCCGCCGGCTGCTCGCCACCGAACGTCGCGGTGTCGCGGGCGACCGTCTGGGCCGGGGCGTTCGATCCGGCGTCGGCGGGCTCGAACGCCGGCATCGGCGGCTCGGGGGCGATGTATGGCTGAGTGAGCTCGCTGCTCGCGTCGGGCGGAACCTGGGGCGCTTCCGGTGCGCCCTCGCCAGGGTTCGTGCCGGGATTCGGCTGGTCGGTCATCGTGCGTCTCCCCTCGCTATCGCCGACCGGAAAGCGCGGCCACTGCGGCGGCCCGGCGCCCGCCACCGGCGAGCTGTTTCATGAGTTTCTGGATTTCTGCGTGCTGCTTGATGAGGCGATTGATGTCCGTCGTGCCCGTGCCGGAGCCGGCGGCGATTCGTCGTCGGCGTGAACCGTTGATGACGCTCGGGTCGCGCCGCTCGCGGGGCGTCATCGAGCGGATGATCGCCTCGACCCGCTTGAGATCGCCGCGGTCGACGGCCTCCTGGGCGTCCTTGGCCATGCCGCCCATGCCCGGGATCATCCCCATGAGCTGGCCCATTGGGCCCATCTTCTGAACCTGCTGGATCTGCTCGAGGAAGTCTTCGAGAGTGAACTGCGCCTTGCGCAGTTTTTCCTCCATCTTGGCGGCCTGCTTCTCGTCGACGACCTCCTGGGCCCGCTCGACGAGCGTCATCACGTCGCCCATGCCGAGGATTCGGCCGGCCAGACGGTCAGGGTGGAAGACCTCGAGGGCGTCTGTCTTCTCGCCGGTCCCCATGAACTTGACCGCGAGACCGGTCACCGCGCTGATCGACAGGGCCGCGCCGCCGCGGGCGTCGCCGTCGATCTTCGTGAGGATGAGGCCGGTCAACGGGACGGCGTCTTTGAACGCCTGGGCAACCGTGACGGCTTCCTGGCCGGTCATGGCGTCGACGACGAGCAGCGTCTCGACCGGTTTCACGGCGGCGGTAACCGCCGTGATCTCCGCCATCAGCTCTTCGTCGATCGTCAGGCGACCAGCGGTGTCGAGGATGACGACATCGCGAACGAGGCGACGGGCAGCGTCGAGGCCGCCACGGGCGATGTCGATTACCGGGGTGCCGACGGGGGCACGATGAACCGGGATGTCGATCGAACGACCGAGCGTCTCGAGCTGGTCGGCGGCCGCCGGGCGATACGGGTCGGCGGCCACGAGGAGTGGCCGACGGCCCTGCTTGACGAGGTAGCGGGCGAGCTTCGCGGCCGAGGTCGTCTTGCCCGAGCCCTGGAGGCCGATCAGCGCGATCACGGCGGGGTTGCCCTGGAGGTGGAACGTCCGATCGCCTCCGCCGAGGAGGGCGACGAGCTCGTCGTTGACGATTTTCACGACCTGCTGGCCGGCCGTCAGGCTCCCGAGGATCTCGGCGCCGACCGCTCGCTCGCGGACGCGGGCGACGAAGTCCTTGACGACCTTGAAGTTGACATCGGCCTCGAGCATGCTCAGCCGGATCTCGCGCAGCGCCGTGTCGACGTCGGCCTCGCTGACGCGGCCGCGGCCGGTCAGGTCGGCGAGCGTCTTGCGGAGGCGGTCGCTCAGGCTGTCGAACACAGTTCGGGTGGGGCTCCGTTCCGGAAACAAGACCGGCTGTGGCGCGCCCGAAGACGCGAGGCAGCCGGGTGGCGCGCGGGTTCTGACGCGCCGAGGCGTGGGCAGTGTAGCCGATCATCTTCGCGGGTGCGATCAGGACCTTCGGCTCCAGCGGGACTCATGTTGCCGGCGCTCGCGTGCAACGGTTGACACATCGGACGCTTGACCCGTGATTCTGCCGCCGTGTGCATCGGTTGAACACACCCGACGCGCGGCCGGTCACCGCCTGCCCTTCTTGCATGCCCGATGAACATTGCCGCCGCAATTGAACGCCCCGTGAACACTTTCGCCAGCCACGGTTGCCCGATGGACCGGAGCAACCATCAGGCATCGCGGGCGCGTCGCATTCGTTCGCCCGATGAACGGCAGGCGGGCACGTCGCCCGGAATGGCCGATCGCTATGCTCCGCCGATGCCCACCATTCCCACGGTCTGGCGAGAACACGACTTCGCCCGGCTGTGGGCCGCGACGACGGTCTCGATGTTCGGCTCGTTCGTGACTCGCACGGCGCTGCCGTTCGCGGCGATCCTCGTGCTGGGTGCAGGGGCCGGCCAGGTTGCGATCCTGCGGTCGGCGGAGCTGGTTGCCGGACTGACGCTCGGTCTCGTTGCGGGCGCCTGGGTCGACCGGCTGCGGCGGCGCCCGATCATGGTCTGGGCGGATCTCGGCCGAGCCGCCCTGCTGGCTACGATCCCGCTCGCATTCGCCTTCGACGCGCTGACACTCGTCCAGCTGGTGGTCGTCGCGTTCGGTGCGGCGATCCTGACGACATTCTTCGACACGGCCGATCGGGCCTTCCTGCCGACGGTCATCGGTCGAGAGCGGCTCGTCGAGGCAAACGCGACGCTGACCGGCAGCAGCTCGGCGGCGGAGTTCGTCGGCTTCGGCGTCGGCGGCTGGCTCATCCAGATCCTGACCGCCCCGATCGCGATCGCGGTCGACGCCGTGTCGTTCATCGTCTCGGCGGCCCTGTTGGGCCGTATCCGGGCCGCGGAGCCCCCGCTGCAACCTGTCGAGCAGCAGCCTAGCGTCGTTGGCGAGATCCGCGAGGGACTGCGACTGACGCTCCGCGACCCGATCCTCCGGCCGCTCGCGCTGGCTGATGCCTCGGTCGCCGGTTTCTGGGGCGTGTTCGGTGCGGTCTATCTCGTCTTCGCGACCGAGATCGGGTTCGAGCCTGGCGTCATCGGTCTGATCGCCGCCGTCGGTGGCCTCAGCTCGCTCGCCGGCGCGACGATCGCAGGCCGCGCGGTTCGGCGGCTCGGTGTCGCGCGATTCTTCATCGGGGCGATGGCCCTCGTCACGATCGGCAACGGCTTCATTGCCCTGGCGCCGGATGCGGCACTGCTCGGCCTCCTCTGCCTCCTCGCCCAGCAACTCCTGTCCGACAGTTCGCTCACGGCGTTCGACGTCGTCGCAGTCTCGATCCGCCAGGCGGCCGTCGAGGACCGCGAACTCGGCCGGGTCATCGCGACGTTCCACACGCTCGCGATGGCGGCCATGCTCCTCGGGACGGTCGTGGGCGGGATCGTCGCCGAGGTCGTCGGCGTCCGGGCAGCGCTCGTCGTCGCCGCGCTGGGCGGTCCCCTGGCGATCGCGATCCTGTGGTTCTCCCGGATCCGACGGATGCACGATCTACCGCCCGGACTCACGAAGCCAGGGTCCGCGGTCATCGCAGGCGACGACGTACCGCTGACCGAGTAGCAGACCGCGGCCGATGTCGTCCCGTGACTCATGGACAACAAGGCGCCACCTTGCCCACCTCGGTTGGCTGATTCGCGCAAGTTCATTGCCTGTGAGTCACGGAACCGAGGCAAAGCAGCCCGATAGACCGCCGCAGCCCGATCCGGAACCGTCCAATGTTGTCTCCCGGTCAACGGGTCAGACCTTTGTGGGTCACCCGAACAGTGCGGCTACGAAGGCGTCGGGGTCGAACGGGAGCAGGTCCCCCGCCTTCTCCCCCACCCCGACGAACCGGACGGGTACGCCGAGATCGTGCTCGATCGCAAAGACGATCCCGCCTTTTGCGGTCGAATCGAGCTTGGTCAGGACGATGCCGGTCAGCCCGACAGCCTGGTGGAAGGCCTTGGCCTGGGCCAGGCCGTTCTGGCCGGTCGTCGCGTCGAGGACGAAAATCGTCTCCGGGACCGCACCGGGCAGACGCTTGTCGATGATCCGGCGGATCTTCGCGAGCTCGTCCATGAGGTTCGACTTCGTGTGGAGCCGGCCGGCGGTGTCGGCGATGACGAGGTCGGCCCCGCGCGCGATGGCAGCATCGATCGCGTCGTACACGACGGCACCCGGATCTGCGTGCGGCGCATGGGCGACGACGGGCACACCGGCTCGCTCTGCCCAGATCCGGAGCTGGTCGATCGCGGCCGCGCGAAACGTGTCGGCCGCAGCGAGAAGCACCCGACGACCCTCCGCGGAATAGCGGGCCGCGAGCTTTCCGATCGTCGTGGTCTTGCCGGTCCCATTGACGCCGACGACGAGCACGATCGCGGGACCGCCCTCGACCGACGCCTGGGGCGACCATGCCGCATCGCGCGCAACGAGGAGGGCGGCGAGCTCCGCGCGAATCGCCGCCTCGGCACCGCCGGGTTCGCGGCGACGTCGGGCACGCTCGACGAGCTCCATCGCCAACGAAGCACCGACGTCCCCGGCGATGAGCGTCTCCTCGACGTCGTCCCAGGACGCTTCGTCGATCTCGCCGCCGAGGTAGCCGCGGAGTCGCGACATGAAGCCGCCTCGCGTCTTGGCGAGCCCGGCCTCCAGGTCACCGGCGGGTTCGACGGCGATCGGCGGGACGGGCGCCCACAACGCGCCCGGCGGAAGCTCGACGGCAGCCGGCGGCTCGGGCGCTGGAGGCGGCGGCTCGGGCGCAGGTGGCTCGCTCGTAGGCGCCTGAGTCTCAACCGGGTCCAGATCAAAGTCGGCCGGGTCCGGCTCGGGCGCCTCCAGATCGATCTCGGGCGGCGGCGAGTCGGCTCCCTCGTCGTCCTTCTTGCGCCGCCAGAACATCAGGAGACGCCGGCCATCGACCCATCGCGCTGGCCGTCGGCGATTGCCTGCGCCTCGTCGAGGCGGAGGCTGATGACCCGACTGACCGAATCGTCGCCGACCGTCACGCCGTAGAGCGCGTCGGCCGCCTCGATCGTGCCCCGGTTGTGGGTGATGACGATGAACTGCGTTCGCGCGGCGAGCTCCCGCAGCGCCGACGTGAACCGATCGACGTTTGCCTCGTCCAGGGCGGCGTCGACCTCGTCGAGAACGCAGAACGGGACCGGTCGGACCTCGAGCATCGCGAACAGGAGTGCGACAGCGGTGAGGGCCCGCTCGCCACCGGAGAGCATCGCCAGAGCCTGCTGCTTCTTGCCGGGCGGTCGGGCGACGATCTCGATGCCGGTCGCCGACAGGTCGCCGGGATCGGTGAGCAACAGGTGGGCGTAACCGCCGCCGAAGAGTTGCTGGAACCGCCGGTCGAACGCCGACTCGAGGGCCCGGAACGTCGAGGCGAACTGGTCGGCGATCATCGTGTTGAGCTCGGTGATCAGCTCGCGCGTGCGGTCGATCGCCTGGCGGAGGTCCGACTGCTGGGTCTCGAGCGTCTCGAGCCGGATCTTCAGCTCGGCGTATTCATCGACGGCGAAGGGATTGGCGGCACCGAGCTCGTGGTAGCGCCGCCGGAGCGTGGCGAGACGACCGGATGTCGGCGGCTCCGAGGCCGGCGGGACTGCGGCCCATCGATCGGCTACCGACGAGAGCGCCGATTCCAGCGCGACGGCTTCGTCTGTCTCGTCGGTTGCGCCGCCCTCGCCTTGCTCGGTGTCGGCCACAGCTGGCGCTGCCGCAGGGTCGTCCGATTCGGCCTCTGCCCGGAGGCGACGCAGGCCGAGCTCCCCAAGACCGGCCAGCTCGACCAGTAGCTGCTCGCGGAGGGAGTCGCGACCCAGCCGCGCCTCGAGGTCCGCCCGATCGGCGGTGCGGAGGCGATCGTCGGCCGACCGGAGTCGTTCACGGGCAGCCGACGCATCTCGCTCCGCCGAGCTGAGCCGATCGCGGGCCGCCACATCTGCCGCTCGCAGGTCGGCGAGGGCCGACGCTGCCGCGGCCTCCCGTTCCGTGGCGACCGCCAGCTCCGCTCCGAGTTCCTCGCGCTCGGCGACAAGCGTTCGCGTCCGCTCGCCGAGCGCGGCGGCCTCGCGCTCCGCGCGCGCGATCCGTTCCTCGTCCATGGTCGCCGTCGCTTCCGCGCGTGCCCGTCGCGCATCCGCCTCGCGGTGCGCCGCGTCGAGCGTCGCCTGCTCCGCTGCCAGCCGATCGCGCCCGGTCCGGAGCTCCGCGACGCGAGCTTCCCACGTCGCCAGCGCCGCCCCATCGTCCGGGGCCGCGCCGGCGGCCGTGGCGGTTTGGCGTTCCGTGGCCGCGGCCTCGTGCGCGGCCACCGCCTCGCCCAGGCGGGCGACCTCCGCCGTTAGCCGCTCGGCCTGCGCCTCCTGCCAGCCCGCTTCGCGGACGAGGGCCTCGAGCGAGCGGGAGGCCGCTCGCTCCGCTTCCTCGGCAGCGCGACGCTCGCCGGCGGCCCGCGACTCATCGGCGCGAGCGGCATCGAGGGCGGACCGGGCGGCGCGGGCCGCCTCCGTGGCAGCCGCGGAGGCCTCGCCGGCGGCCGCCGCCTCCGTCTCCAGCCGATCGACCTCGCCGCGGAGTCGCTCCGCCTCTGCCCGACGCTCGAGCGGCGCGTCGCCGCGCCCGAACCGGACCGTGAGCTCGCCCACGACCGCGGAGCCATCTCGAACGACCGCAACCCAACCCGGCGGCAACAGGGCCTGCAGCGCAAGTGCGGACTCGAGATCCGGTGTGGCGACGGATCGACCGAGGAGCCTTGTCACGGCACCGGTTGGATCGCGCCGTACCGCGTCGGCGAGGGTTGAGCCTCCGATCTCCAC
The DNA here is from genome assembly GCA_031369845.1 of Chloroflexota bacterium. Classification (GTDB taxonomy): domain Bacteria; phylum Chloroflexota; class Limnocylindria; order Limnocylindrales; family CSP1-4; genus CF-46. The sequence goes on along the minus strand of JANMPL010000374.1, from coordinate 3,234 downwards.
GACCCGGTCCAGAAAGCGCCGCTCAGCCGCGCCGCCGGCCACGCCGGCAACGCCGGCCACGCCGGCAACGCCCGTCGCACCTTTGCCGGCCGCCCGGTCCGCCACGATCAGCATCCCCCGCTCGGACGCGAGCTCGCCGACGGCATCCCGCTCGACGAGGTACGCCCGCGCCGCTTCGTCCAGCGCCGCCTCGACCGCGGCCCGCAGGCCCGGTTCCACGACGAGCTCCTCATCGATCCGCCGCCCACCGCGCCGCTTCGCCGCCCTGGCGATTCCCCGCGACTCTTCCTCGACCAGTCGGGCTGCCAGCGCACCAAGCCGGCCACGCTGTGAGGCAAGAGCCGAACCAAGGCTCGCCGCATGCTCCTGGGCCGCCTGCCGGGCTGCCTCGGCCGCATCGGCCGACGCTCTCGCCACTTCGCGCGCCTCGCCTGCTCGACGCTCCGCATCCGTGGCCGCCTGCAGCGCAACCCTGGCCGAAGTAGCGCGTCCCTCTAGCTCGCCCCGGCGGCTCGCGGTCGCAGTGGACGTGGCACCCTCAGCGCTGGCCCGGCGCTCGGCATCGGCGAGTCGCCGCCGCGCAGTGTCCGCCTCCGCCTGACGGGCCGCGTCGGCGCGACGGAACGCCGCCGCGTCCTCGCCCTGCGCCTGACTCGCGGTCCTAAGCGCTCCCAACTCGCCGAGCGCCTCTGCAAGCGCCCGCTCTGCCTCGCCGACGGACGCCTCGAGGTCCAGCTGTCGGGCCGGCAGCGGCTGGGCCAGCGCGCGACGCTGGACCGCCAGGTCGGACTCGGCTGCCGCCCGTTCGTCCGAGAGCCGCGCCCGATCCCGATCGATCGCCTCGAAGTCGCCGGCCAGCCTCGCCGCCCGAAGCTGGAGATTCGTCAGCAGAGTCCGCATCGCGTCATGCGTTTCGCGGCGCTCCCGCTCGGCCTCCGCCCGCTCCGCGAGCTCCGCGGCGATCCCTGCGGCGGCCTCCTCCGCCGCCTGGAGCGCGGCCATCGCCCGATCGGCCTCGGCCCGTTCGCGGTCCCGCCGGATTCCCGTCTCCGACGCGCGGCCCGCAGCCTCGTACCAGCGGGCATGAGCGGCGACGATGAGCGCGTTCGCGAGCTCCTCGCCGGCGGTCAGTCGAGTCGCCTGCTGCTCCGCCTGGGCAGCGAGCCGCCGGGCCTGGGGTCGCAACTCGGCGAGAATGTCCTCGACCCGGGCGAGGTTCGTCTCAGATTCGGCGAGCTGGTCCTCAGCCTTGCGCCGGCGCCGCTCGTGTCGCCGGACGCCGGCCACCTCCTCGAACAGCGGCCGCCGCTCCTCGGGTCGGAGCGCGAGCGCCTGGTCGACCATCCCCTGGCCGATGAACAGGAACGCGTTGTCGGCGAGGTGGGCGGCGTCGAGCAGGTCGACGAGGTCGCGGAGCCGGACCCGCTGCTTGTTGAGCAGGTAGTCGTTCTCGCCGGATCGATAGAGCCGCCGGCCGAGCTCGAGGACGCTGAAGTCGACGGGCAGGAGCCCGTCGGCGTTGTCGAGGACGAGCGTCACATCGGCCATGCCGAGCGCTGCCCGCTTGTCCGACCCCGCGAAGATCACGTCCTCCGATTTGCGGCTGCGAAGCGCACGCCCCTGCTCGCCAAGCGACCAGCGAAGAGCGTCGGCCAGGTTGCTCTTGCCGGACCCGTTCGGTCCGACCACCGCGCTGATCCCCCCACCGAACTCGACGATCGTCCTCTCGGCGAAGGACTTGAAGCCCTGCAGCCGGAGAGCGAGCAGGCGCGCCGGGGCGCTCATCGCGCGGCCTCCGCTTGCTGACCGGCGTCGACGCCTGGCACCTGGGCGGAAACGGCCTCCTCGACCGCGCTCGAGCTCGCCTCCCGCTCGCTCCGGATCGCCTCGAGGGCCTGGGCGGCGGCCGCGGTCTCGGCGGTCCGGCGCGACGGCCCCTCGCCAACCCCAAGACGGCGATCCTCGATCCAGACCTCGATATGGAAGAGCTTGTCGTGATCAGGTCCCGTCGCGTCGACGATCCGATAGTCGGGCCTGCCGCCAGTCCGTCGTTGTGTGTATTCCTGCAGCCGACTCTTCGGGCTCTTGAGGAGCAGACTCGGCGAATCGTTCGAGAGCTCAGGCCCCGCGAGCGTCGTCAACCAGGTTTGCGCGGCCTCCCACCCGAGGTCGAGGTAAACAGCCCCGGCGACGGCCTCGAATGCCGAGGCGAGTAGCGATGGGCGTCGCCGACCACCGCGCTGGGCCTCGCCTTCGCCGAGTTTCAGCAGGGGCCCGAGGTCGATCCGATGAGCCAGCCTGGACAATCCGGTCGCGCTGACGATCGAGGCACGGCGCGTCGAAAGGAGTCCTTCGTCATCGGTCGGGTATGCCGCAAACAGGGCGTCGGAGATCGCGAGGTTGATGACGACATCGCCCAGGAACTCCAGCCGCTCGTTGTGACCGCGAGCCGCATCACGATGTTCGTGGAGCCAGCTGCTGTGGACGAGCGCCTGCTCGAGGAGATCGAGGTCGCGGATGGGGAGACCGAGGCGCTCCGCGAGTGCGGCTGCCGCGCGCACCGCTCCCGTCGCCGATCCCGCCGGAGGCTGCGCTAGGTCGAGCGCTCTTCGATGTAGTCGACTGCGTCGCCGACCGTCCGGATCTTCTCGGCGTCCTCGTCGGAGATCTCGGTTCCGAACTCCTCCTCGAGGCTCATGATGAGCTCCACGAGATCGAGCGAGTCCGCATTCAGGTCGTCGACGAACGAAGCCTCGGGCTTGACCTCATCCTCTTCGACGCCGAGCTGCTCGACGACGATCTTCTTGAGGCGCTCGTACGTGGTGGCCAACTGACTCCCTCCTCGGAGTGGGGTTGCCGACGGCTACGGGCCGTTCGTTCCGGCTGCGATGCTCCCGAGCACGCCGTTCATGAGGCGTCGCATCGGGTCTCCACTGTAGTTCCGTGCCAACTCGACCCATTCGGCGATCGCCACCCGGGCCGGCGTCGGCGAGTGTAGCACCTCACCAATGGCCGTACGGAGCAGCGCGCGGTCCATCCGGGCAAGTGTCACGACGGGATATTGTGGTGCAACGCGTTCGATGGTCGCGTCGATCGTGTCGCGATGGGCGACGACCGCAGCCACCAATGACCGAGCGAGTGACGCGGCGGCGGCGCTGCCCTCGGTCTCGGCGAGGTGCCGTTCGAGGATGGCCTCCGGTGTCCGCTGACCGAATTCGGCCTCGAAGATCGCCG
>JANMPL010000350.1:0-1926 GCA_031369845.1 Chloroflexota bacterium | reverse complement strand
GACGAAGATGTCGTCGCTGCCGGCCGCGTCGGTCGCAAGCGGGTAGGTCGACGATGCGGGATCGTCCTGGACCACGACGCCGGTGACGGCTCCGAACACCGCGCGTGCCTGATCCGGCGTGATCGGGTCGCGGGTCTCGACGTGGACCGCCTCCGAGTGCGAGACGAAGACCGGCACACGCACGGCCGTGCACGAAACGCGCAGCTCGGGCAGATGGAGGATCTTGCGACTCTCGCTGACGACCTTCCACTCTTCCTTCGTGTAACCGTTCTCGAGGAACACGTCGACCTGGGGCAGCGCGTTGAATGCGATCGGGTGCGGGTAGACGGACGCCTGCTTGGGCTCGCCCCCGACGTGCGCCCGGATCTGCCCCTCGAATTCGGCGATCGCGTCGGCGCCTGTGCCGGAGACCGCCTGGTACGTGTCGACGATGACCCGCTCGAGGCCGACTGAGTCTCGGAGCGCCATCAGCAGCGGCACGAGCTGCATCGTCGAGCAGTTGGGGTTGGCGATGATCCCGGGAGGGCCCTCGAGGTCGTCCGGGTTGACCTGGCTGACCACGAGCGGGATCTGGGGGTCCATCCGCCACGCCGACGAGTTGTCGATGACCGTGGCGCCGCGCTGGACTGCCTGGGGAGCGAGCTCCTTCGAGACGTCGCCACCGGCCGAGAACAGGGCGATGTCGACGCCGTCGAACGCCTCCCCGGTGGCTTCGGCGATCTCGTGGGCGCGGCCTTCGATGGAGACCGTCCGCCCGGCCGACCGGCCAGAGGCAAGGAGGCGCAGCTCACCGACCGGGAATTCCCGCTCGTTGAGCACCTGGATCATCGTCCGGCCGACAACGCCGGTTGCGCCGACGACCGCGACGGTGAGGGGTTGGCGTGTCATGTCGGGCATGGCTCCGCGATCACTGTCAGGGGTCCGGGCACGGGCGGAGTATACCAGCGGAGCCACCGGTTCCCGGCCCGCTGTCCCGTCGGCCCACTTGTTGCGGTCGTCTGGCAGCGCGTGCCGGCGACCGTCTGCGGGACGTGACGCTCCGATGACGGGGGCTTGATACAGTCACGTCGCTCGGCCCCGGTGAAGGCCGTTTCGCGAACGGTCACCCAGCCCGGGACCAGCGGTCGGGGGAATTCCGCTCCTGCGACGCAGCGACGCCGCCCGAGCACCGGGACGCTCTGTCGCGCAGCCAACGCCACCGGCTCGTCACTCGAGCCGAGCCCCGCAGCACGCTGGCCGACAGGATGGAGGGACGCCTATAACGCCACCGTTTTCGCGCGCCGCTTCGACCTGCCCGTTACAGATAGGGGAACGTACGAGCACAGAAGGAGAACGAACGTGGCACGAACCAGACGGTGGCGAGCAACGGTGCTCCTGCCATTCCTACTCAGCCTCTCGGCAGTCACCGCGGCGCCCGTGGCCGCGGCGAATGGCGACAATCTCCGAACGATCATTGCCGATCGCACCGGGACCAGTTGCGCATCTGTCAATGCGGCGGGCAACCACGGCAGCGTCGGAGTGGGGATCGCCTTCGACGGCACCAACCTTCTCATCTCGTGTTACGACAACAATGTGACCGCTATCAACCCGGCCAACGGCGCACAGGTCGCGAATCATGCGATCACAGGCGCCGCTTCCCTTGGTGCGCTCGCCTGGGACAACGGCCGTGGCAAGCTCTGGGCCTGCAGCGCTTCCAACGATGTCGGGCTGATCGATCCAGCAACCTGGGCCTTCAGCGTTGCTTTCTCGAGCCAGGGATGCTTCGATGGCCTGGCGTACGACGCGTCGGACGACACGATCTACTCGAGCGCCGACGTGTCAAGCCATGTCGAGCACTACTCTGTCTCCGGAGCGCTCCTGTCGACCAGCCCGATCAGCCTCGGTGGGACCAGCGCGAACTCGGGAATCGCGGTCGGCGGCACAAAC
>JANMPL010000296.1:0-1669 GCA_031369845.1 Chloroflexota bacterium | reverse complement strand
GAATCCAGGCGGCACACCCCGCCACGACCGGGCGCCCGAGCGGTCCGGTGTCGATGTCGGGCAGGACGAGCTCCGTGATCCGAAGCTCCTTGGGCGGACTGACACCTGGGCATTCGCCGTCGACGAATGCGGGCGTCGGGCTGTGCAGGTCATCGTTCGAGTCGGTGCTGGATGGCGACGGCAGCAGTCCGCAGCCGGCGAGCACTCCCACGATCAGCGAGATCCCGACGACACCGGGCCACCGCGGACGTCGGGTGCGCGTCAACGAACAGCCGATGATCAACGCGGATCAGCCTTGCCGCAGGTACGCGAGAACTGCGAGGACGCGTCGGTGGTAGTCGGGCGCCTCCTCAAGGCCGAGCTTCATGAAGATCTGGCGGATGTGCGTCTCGACCGTCTTGAGGCTCAGAAACAGCTGCCCACCGATCGCCTGGTTCGAATGACCCTCCGCGATCAGCCCTAGCACTTCCCGCTCACGTTCGGTGAGCTCGGCCAGCGGCCCGTCCTGGCGTGGCCGGCTCACGAGGCGTCGGACGATCGTCGGATCGAGAACCGACTCACCCTCGCTGACCCGGCGCAGGGCGTCGATGAGGACGGCAACGTTCGAGACCCGGTCCTTGAGCAGGTAGCCGCTGGACTCGGGATGGTCCTCGAGGAGGCGCATCGCGTAGCGCGACTCGAGATAATGCGACAGAACGAGGACGGCAACGGACGGGTAATCGCGCCGGATGACCCCCGCGGCGACGAGCCCTTCTTCCGAATGGGTGGGCGGCATCTTGATGTCGACGATCGCGACGTCAGGCGTAAGTCGCGCAACGAGCGCGAGGAGCTGGTCGGGCGTCTCGGCCAGGCCGACGACCTCCACGCCCGCGTCAGTGAGCAGTCGGGCGAGTCCCTCCCGCAGGAGCGCCTCGTCCTCGGCGATCACGACCCGCATGGGATCTCCGCAACGAGTTTGATGCGGCCTGGCGCCAGCTCGCGGACGCTGAGTATTCCGTCCACGGCGCCAACGCGATCGCCCATCTCGATGATCATGTCGGCGGGCAGCGCCGGAGCTTCGACGTCGAGAGTCAGGACCCCGGCGGTTCTCGTCGCCTCAACGCGGACAGGCCCGTCCGCGCCTCCGATGACATCACTGATGACGGCGTACGCTGCTTCGCCGACCGACGGATCGACAGGGTCGACCTCGATCCGGCCGATGGCGACAGACGTCGTCGCACCCTCTGCGAGCCCCTCGATCGCCGCCGCGAGCCCCTCGTCGGCGAGAACGCTCGGGTAGATCCCATGGGCGACGTCGCGAAGCTCGTCGATCGCGAGGGCCAGCTCTCGACTCGCCTCCTCGACGAGCGCCGACGACGGGCCTGATAGTCCGGTGCCGTCGCCAGAGAGCAGCCGCAGCCCGATCGAGATCGCGATCAACTGCTGCTGCGCGCCGTCGTGGAGGTCGCGCTCAAGGCGCTGCCGTTCGTCAGCGGCGGCCGCCACGATGCGTTTGCGGGCGGCTGTCAGGTCGGCGAGCTGTGCCCGCGTCTCCGCTTGAAGCCGCTCGTGCTCTAGCCCCAGCCGCGCCGCGCGAACGACTTCGCCAACCGTGTCCAGTTGCTCGAGGACTTCGGCCCGATGTTCGAGCAGGGCAACGACGTGGCCGTCCCGCACGATCGGCGTCACC
>JANMPL010000270.1:0-6433 GCA_031369845.1 Chloroflexota bacterium | reverse complement strand
GATCGCGTGGGGCGGGGCGGCGACGCTCGCCGCGCTCGTCGGCGCCGTCCAGGCTCGGCTGGTCCCGCGACCGCTCGCCGCGCGCGGCTGGTCGCTCGAGCACCGGGACCTGTTGCCGCCGTACATCGGGGAGGTCGCCGCCTACATCCTCGTCGGCCAGCTGCTGCTCTACGCGGTCGGCCTCGTGTCGGGTCTGGCCACGGTCGGGGCCCTGCGGGCGGCACAGATCCTGCTCGGGCCGTTGAATGTCGTCGTCCAGGGGTTCTACCTCGTGGCTGTCCCCGGGGCGGTCCAGGTCCTTCGCACCTCCGCCCGCCGATTCACCGAGCTCTGCGTGCTCGCGGGGCTCGTCCTCGCCGCAGCCGCCATCGCCTGGACGTTGTTCCTGGTTCTGCTTCCCGAGTCGTTCGGCCAGGCGCTGCTCGGCGACGTCTGGGATCCAGCTCACTCCGTCCTCCTGGCCTGGGGCCTGTCCTTCGCGGCCATCAACCTCGCGACCGGGGCATCGATCGGACTGCGGGCCCTGGCGGCCGCGCGGCGGACGTTGCGGGCGGCCGTCGTGACCTCGGTGCTCGGGTTCGGAGGCGCGGTCGCCGGTGCCGCGCTGGGCGGCCTGGAATGGACAGCTTGGGGGTTCCTCATCACCCAGGTGATCGGCATCGGCGTCTGGTGGTGGGAGTTCCGCGGCGGAATGCGCGACCACGCCCGGGCCGGAGACGGCGCGTCCGGCCTGGCCGAAACAGCCCTGCGATGAACGACCGGTGGCGGCAACCCGGCAGGGAGCGCCAGGCCGACCTCGATGCCAAGTTCGGCGCCGAGGCCGGCTTCTGGAGCAACCTGTCCTCAGCCGGCGACGTTCTCGGGGCGGTCCATCGGTACCGGACCGCTTTGGCAATCCGATGGATCGAAGGGCTCGATCTACCTGCCGCGGCGCCCGTCCTGGAGGTCGGCTGCGGGGCCGGTCTTCTGTCGGTCGAGCTAGCCCGGCGGGGGCTCAATGTCGAGGCGACGGACCCTGTCGAGGCGATGCTCGAGCGAGCGCGCCAGACCGCGGGCGGCCAGGAGATGGCCGGTCACGTCCATTTCGGCCTGGCGGATGTCCACGCTCTCGGCTTTGCCGACGAGGCGTTCAAACTCGTCGTCGGCCTGGGGGTCTTGCCATGGATCGATCGGCCTGAGGCAGCTCTGGCGGAGATCGCCCGCGTCCTCGCGCCGGGTGGCCGGCTGATCGTGAGCATCAACAATCGGACCCCGCTCCACGCCCTTGCCGACCCGGCCCGCCTGCCGATGCTCGCGCCCCTCCGCGACGGCCTACGGCGGGCCCTGGCGACCGTTCGGCCGATATCGCAGCCGCCACCCTCGCGCCCGATCGGGTTCGCCCGGCCAGCCGACCTCGCCCGTCAGCACGATGCGGTGGGTCTGAGGATGATTCGCAGCCAGGCCTTCGGCTTCGGCCCGTTCACGCTGCTCGGGCGGGAGGTGCTTTCCGATCGCCTCGGTGTGGAGCTCGAGCGACGACTTCAGCGGCGAGCGGAGCGGAGCAGCGCGTTTCTCGACGCGGTGGCCGCTCAGTACTTGGTCCTCGCCCAGCGTCCTGGCTGACGCACGAGAGGCCTAGCGCGTCGGCCGACGCACAGCCCCCTGCGCGGCGTCGAGCAGCTCGCGGCCGAGGGCCGGGGCCAGTTCCCGGGACCGTCGCGCGAGACACGCGACGAGCTCGATCGAGCACCTGACCCGCTCCGCGCGGCCGATCGGCGCCGTGGCGAGCACCCGTGCGAGGTGGGCCGAGCTGGCGAGATGGGGCGGAAGCGTCCGGCCGCGGCGCGGATCCCAGCCGGCCGCCTTCGTACGAACATACGGCGACCGAGCCGGATGATCCCGGCTGGACCAGAGCACCTCGGGGATCTCCCAGAGACGGCCGTGCAGCGTCAACTCGGCGAGCAATGCGCGATCCGAGCCGTGGTATTTCGCCAACAATCGGGTTCGCCGCAGCGTGCTCGCCCTGATCACCCCGAACAGGATCGGATGGCCGCGCGAGGTGCACATCAACTGGCCGAGTCGAACGTGCGGCTTGGTCGACGAGAGATCGATTCGGTAGGGTTGGTCCCCGATCGGCAGGCCGTTCTCGTCGATCTCGACATAGCGGCCGCTGCAGAGGACGATCGACGGATCGCCGTCGAGCACCTCGATGCACCTGGTCAGCAGGTCCGGGCCGCACAGGTCGTCGTAGGCAAGCCACTTGAAATACTCGCCACTCGACGCCCGGAAGACCTGGTTGAAGTTGCCGACCGGCCCGATATTGGTCGCATTGCGAACGTATCGGATCCGGTCATCCTGATCGGCGAAGGAGCGCGAGATCGCCTCGGTCGCGTCAGTCGACCCGTTGTCGGACACGATCAGCTCGAAATCGCTGAACGACCCGTCGAGGACCGACTGGATCGCAGCAGCCAGGAACCGCTCGCCGTTGAAAACGGGAAGACCGATGCTGAGCCGCCGCTGACCTTCGATCACCCACACCCTCCTCTCGACGCGGCAAAGCCCCTGCCGGGCTTGCCTGAGAGGTTGGTCTCACGGCGCCGGATCGTCTCCAAGCGTATCCGAAAAGGCGGCCATCCTCTCCGAATTGCCGAGGCCGCAGGGGCGACTGGTCAGTCGATGAGTGGCAGGAGGATCTGCGACCCGTGGACCTCGTGGCGCACGGAGACCTCTTTGAGCTCACCGAGCGCCGCCCGGACGGACTCCTGGCAGCGCGGCTCCACGAGGAACATGAGAAAACCGCCGCCGCCCGCGCCGCACAGCTTGCCGCCGTAGGCGCCACCCTCGCGTGCCCGGCCGTACCAATCGTCGATCTCGGAGCTCGTGACGCCACTGGCGAGTCCGCGCTTCAATTGCCAGCCCCGATCGAGCAGCTTGCCGACCTCGGCGGGCGACGCCTCGCGCTGCCGCAGGAGCGCCTGGAGCTCGTACGACTGGTCGCGCATCGCCTCGAGATCCGGCAGCCGGCGCTCAGTGTTGGCCTTCTGCTCCGTCAGGACTGACTCCGAATCGCGCTGATGGCCCGTCCAGAAGAGCATCACCTCGTCGAAGAGCGTGGAGAGGACGCGATCCGGGACGCGCTGCGGTTCCACCGTGACGGCGCCGCCTGGTCGGAACGAGAACAGGTTCAAGCCACCGAACGCGGCCGCGTACTGGTCCTGCTTCCCGATCGGCTGGCCGAGGACGTCGATCTCGATGTAGCAGGCCTCTTCCGCCAGCTGGCTGGCGGAGACGCGCTCGCCCCGGAAGGCGTGGAGCGCGTTCAGCAGACCGACCGCGAAGCTGCTCGAGCCGCCGAGGCCCGTCGAGGCCGGCAGGTCGCCGACCGTGCTGATGTAGATCGGTGGCTCGATCTCCATGAACCGCAGCGATTCCCGGGCAATCTCGTTGCGGAGCTCGTCGAGGGTGTTCACCTGCTCCGTCTGGGAGTAGTTGATCCGGATCGGCTCGTCGAAGATCTCGCTGTGCCGCTTGACCGTGACCCAGATGTATTTGTTGATCGCCGTGCTCAGGACCGCCCCGTGGTCGCGCTCGTAGAACGCGGCGAGGTCCGTTCCGCCACCGGTGAAGCTGATCCGGAGCGGGGTCCGGCTGATGACGAGCGACGGTTCTCGCCTTTGCCGCTCAACCATGGTGCAGGTCCCAGTCGTACGGGATGTCAGGGCTCGCGTGGTCGACCCGGAGCATTTCGTCCGGGTCATGCGGCTCGGTCGCGCAGTTGGCCAGGATCACCATCTTGTCGCCATAGGCCTTGTAGCCGTTCGCAATTCCGGGTGGGATCTGGACGAGAACGTAGTTGTCCTCGCCGAGGAAGATCTCCTGGAGCTCACCATGGGTCGGCGATCCCTCGCGCTGGTCATAGAGGACCAGCTTTGCCCGGCCCGATAGCACCGCGTTGTTCACGGTCATCGTCTGGTGGATGTGCCAGGCCTTGACGGTCCCGGGCCACGCGCACGAGAAGTAGATCTCGCCAAACGCGATGAAATGCGGGTCGGTCGCCTTGAGCATGTGCATGATCTTGCCGCGCTCGTCGACGATCTGGCGGAGGGGAACGATCTTGACGCCATCGATCACGCGAGCACCTCGGAGGCCTCGACGGCCCAGCGGAGATCCCCGTCCAGGCGGCCGGAGTCGAGCAGGTGGTGCAGCCAGCGGAGACGGGTGAAGCGCGGATCCGTATACATCTCGTGGGTCAATCCGACCTCCCGGAACCCGCGCAGGAGCTCCTGGGCACCCTCGGTCGGTGTCCAGCGGAACTCGAACGACGGGAAGATCCGGGCGAACTTGGAGAAATCGGTCTTGTAGGTCCGCTGATCCGCGTCGGGTTCCGACCGCACTTCAAGCGTGGCCCCGGGCACGGTCCGCGTTGCGATCTCGGCCAGCGTGATCACCTGATGATTGAGGTGGTCGGAGCCCGTGTTGATCGCCTCGTTGTGGATGTCGGCCAGTGGCGCCGTCGCGACGGCGAGGAACGCGCGGGCGACGTCGGTCACATGGACGACCGGCCGCCACGGCTTGCCGTCGCTGCGGATCACGATGCCTCCGGTCGTCACCGCCGAGCCCATGAGGTTGTTGAACACGGTGTCGAAGCGCATCCGCGAGGAGAGTCCGTAGACCGTTCCGTTGCGCAGGAAGGTCGGCGAGAAGTCGTCGGTGGCGAGTTCCTTGATCGCTCGCTCGCTGCGGACCTTGGACCGCGCGTACTCCGTCTGCGGGTCGAGCGGCGATTCCTCGTCGACGACGCCCGCGTCGGACATCCCGTACATGATGCAGGACGACGAGAAGAGGAAGCGCCGGACGCCGGCCTCTCGAGCCAGCTCCGCCAGGCGGCGGGACGCTCGGTCGTTAATCTCCGCCGTCCAGCCTTCATTGAGGTTGCCGATCGGGTCGTTGCTGAGGGCGGCGAGGTGGACGACCGCCTCGAACCCTCGGAGGTCGGCCGCCGTCAGGTCGCGGATGTCCTTGTTGATCGAAGGGATGCGGTCATCGGGGGCAAGGAGCGTGCAATCGCGGAAGAAGCCCGTGTCGAGGCCGACGACCTCGTGACCGGCTGCCGCGAAGAGCGGCGCCATCACCGAGCCGATATACCCCTCGTGGCCGGTGATCAGAACTCGCATGGGCTGCTTCATTGAAGTATTGATCCCCCTGAGAGTAATTGGGTGGCCAGGTCCGAAAGACTGCAGTCGTCGGTGACGAGCAGGAATGGGCAGCCGGCCGCATCGGCGGCCTGACCGTCGCGCTCATCGTCGCCGATGAACGGTGTTCGCGTCAGGTCGAGATCGAACTGGCGCTGAGCCTGGTAGAGCATCCCTGGTCGAGGTTTGCGACATTCGCAGCCCTCGTCCCAGCCATGCGGACAGTAGATGAAGCAGTCGATCCGGCCCCCGGCGGCGGTCACGTCCTCCTGCATTGAGTCCTCGACCGCCGCGAGGTCCGCGGCGGTCATGGCGCCGCGGGCAACGCCCGCCTGGTTGGAGATCACGATGAGCCGAACGCCGGCGTCGGTCAGGCGGCGAACAGCGTCGAGCGCGCCGGGCAACCACTCGACATCCTCCGGACGGCGGACGTAGCCGGCGACCGGCGGGCGGCGATTGAGGACGCCATCCCGATCCAGGAAGACCGTCGGCTTGCGCGCGAGGAATCGCTCCGTGACCGGCAGCCGCTCCAGCGAACCTACGCTGTAGTAGCGGTGGTTGGTCACGAACGCCGCGAGCCGATGCTCGCGTGCCAGGGCGGGATACAGGCCCTCCTCGATCTGGCTCGACCCATCGGTCAGCCGATCCAGCAGATCGCGCTGGAGGATGGCATAGCCGATCTCGACTCCCCGGAGGCCCGGGCTCGTCCGGCTGCGGTCGTACTCCGTGATGAAGCCGTCGTCGTCGAGTCGGACGTTGTCGCGCGAGTAGCCGTCCGCGTTGCGGTAGATCGTGACCAGCGCCGGTGCCCCGGCCTCCTCGTAACGGGCCCACAGCCGGTCCATCTGCAGCGGCCAGTAGTTGTCGCAGTAGAGCATCAGGAACGTTGGGTCGAGGCGATCGCGAGCGTCGAGGACGCGGGCGGCGGTGAGGTCCTCGGGCCTCGTGACCGCGTACTCGATCCGGATCCCGAAGCGCGATCCGTCCCCGAAATAGTCCTGAATCGGCTCTGGGAGGTAGCCGAGCAGGAGCAGGACTTCCTCAAAGCTCTGCTCGCGGAGCATCCCGATGAGGTATTCGAGGAATGGGCGGCCGTGGAATTCGATCATCGGCTTGGGCAGGGAGTCGGTCAGCGGGCGCAGTCGCTCGCCGCGGCCGCCTGCCAGCACGACCGCCTGTCGAAGGCTCCGGGACGCGGGGCTTTGTCTCAACGGACGGCGGGGCGGGACTCGGTCGAGGACTCCGTCGCGGTGTCGGTCGCG
>JANMPL010000190.1:0-6708 GCA_031369845.1 Chloroflexota bacterium | reverse complement strand
CCCGGGCGCTCAAGGAAGTCGACCGGATGAGCCGGATTCCGTCCGCCTCGCCCGAGGTCGGCGTCATCCGGACCTACGTCGACTGGCTCGTCAGCCTGCCGTGGAACGTCACGACCGACGACAGCTACGACATCAAGGAGGCCGCCAAGATCCTCAACGAGGACCACTACGGTCTCGAGAAGGTCAAGGAGCGGATCCTCGAGTACCTCGCCGTGCGGTCCCTGGCGACGACCATCCGGAGCCCCATCCTCGCGCTCATCGGACCTCCGGGCGTCGGCAAGACGTCGCTCGGCAAGAGCATCGCTCGAGCCATGGGCCGCAAGTTCGTCCGGATGAGCCTCGGCGGCATCCACGACGAGGCGGAGATTCGTGGCCACCGCCGGACCTACATCGGCGCGCTGCCCGGTCGGATCATCCAGAGCATCAAGACTGCCGGCTCAAACAACCCGGTCTTCATGCTCGACGAGGTCGACAAGATCGGGATGGACTTCCGTGGCGACCCGTCGTCGGCCCTCCTCGAGGTCCTCGACCCGGAGCAGAACAACACCTTCCAGGACAACTACCTCGAGGTGCCGTTCGACCTGAGCAAGGTCCTCTTCGTTGCGACCGCGAACCTGCTCGACCCGATTCCGGCCGCCCTCCGCGACCGGATGGAGATCATCCATCTGCCGGGCTACACGGAGCAGGAGAAGATCGGCATCGGCAAACGATTCCTCATTCCCAAGCAGATGAAGAACCACGGCCTCAACGAGAAGCGGATCGAGATCACGCCAGAGGCGATGACGGAGCTCGTCAGGTCCTATACGAAGGAGGCCGGCGTCCGGAACCTCGAGCGCGAGATCGCGAACCTCATGCGCAAGGTTGCCCGGTCGGTTGCCGAAGGCCGCAAGCGCAAGACCGTCGTCGACGTCAAGAAGCTCGTCGAATATCTCGGGCCGCAGCGCTACGAGTACGGTGAGCTCGAGTCCGAGGATCAGACCGGCGCCGCGACGGGTCTCGTCGTGACGGAGGTCGGTGGCGACGTGATCGCCATCGAGGTCACGAAGATGGAGGGGAAGGAAGACTTCATCCTCACCGGCCAGCTCGGCGAAGTCATGCGCGAGTCGGCGCGAGCCGGCCTGTCGTGGACACGGGCACACGCCAGTGAGCTCGGGATCTCTCGTGAGATCTTCGAGAAGAACACCCTCCACATCCACGTTCCAGCCGGAGGCATCCCGAAGGACGGCCCGTCGGCCGGGATCACGATGGCAACGGCCATCGTCAGCGCCCTCGCCGGCATCCCCGTCCGCAAGGACGTCGCGATGACCGGAGAGATCACGCTGCGGGGCCGGGTGCTGCCGATCGGTGGGCTGAAGAGCAAGATCCTCGCCGCCCACCTGGCCGGAGCCCGGATCGTGATCCTCCCGCGCAAGAACGAGAAGGACCTGCGGGACATCCCCGACGAGATCCGCAAGCAGATCAAGCTCATCCTCGTTGACACCATGGACCAGGTCCTGGAGGCGGCCCTTCGGCGCAAGCCGAAGGCGCTCGTCGCCGAGCCGCCCAAGGTCGTCACCGGCGACAAGCAGCTCGATCCGGAGCCGGAGAGCGGGGACCGAGTTCGCAGGACGACGTTCCCGCCGGCCGACCAGCCCCCCGTCGTAGTGGAGCGTGGCTGATTCGATGGTCGCCGATCATGCGGCCGATCCCAGCGTTGCGGCCTCCGCGCGGTGGCTCACGCACCTTGAGGTGCGCTCGCAACCGTGCTCGCCCGCGCCTTGGGCTCGGCTCGCCTGATCGGCGAGACCTGCTTCAAAGTGCCTGAGCCACCATGGAGTATCAGGACTACTACCAGACCCTCGGGCTGACTCGGAACGCGAGCCAGCCTGAGATCAAGAAGGCCTTCCGGAAGCTCGCCCGAGAGCATCATCCCGACGCGAAGCCCGGAGACCCGAGCGCGGATCGCCGTTTCAAGGACCTCAACGAGGCCAATGCGGTCCTCTCCGATCCCGAGAAACGCCGCAAGTACGACCTCCTTGGCGCGAACTGGGAGTCGTATAGCCAGGCCGGTGCCGGCGGCTCGTCGGCCGGGGGCAATCCGTTCGCCGGCTCCGCGCGCGGGGCCGGCCAGGCGGGCAACGTTCGCTACGAGTTCAGGACGTCCGGCGGTGGCGCGGGCGGCGGCTTCTCGGACTTCTTCCGGACGTTCTTTGCCGCTGACGAACGCGGCGCCGCGAGCGCGGGACGAGGCCGCCCGGCTGGACCTACGTTCGAGGAGATCCTCGGCCAAATGGGCCTGAACGAGGCGGCCCAGACCAACGGCGCCGCCCGAGGGCGTCAGGCCGCTCCCTCAGCGGCTACGGAAGCCACCGCGGAGATCAGCCTCGAAGAGGCCTTCCGCGGAACGAGCAGGCGGATCGAGATCGACGGCAAGCGCCTCGAGATGACGATCCCGCCCGGTGCCGACAGCGGAACGCGAATCAAGCTCAGCGGCCAGGGTCGCGGTGGTGGCGACGTCGTCGTCGTCGTCCGGGTCCGTCCCCATGCCATCTTCACCCGGCGCGGCGCCGACCTGGAACGCGAGCTGCCGATCACCCTGCAAGAAGCGCTGCTCGGCGGCGAAGTCCCGGTCACGACGCTCAAGGGCGGTGTGTTGCTGAAGATACCGCCGGGCACGCAGAACGGCCGTATCTTCAAGCTGACCGGCCAGGGATTGCCCCATCTCCGCGGCGCGGGCGTGGGCGACGCCATGGTGAAGGTCAGAGTCGTGCTGCCGTCCGGGCTGGACGCTGAGGCCGAGCAGGCGGCCCGAACCTTCTTCGAACTGGTCGACCAGCCAGACCCCCGAACCGCCGACTGAACCCGGGAGATCCCGATGAAACTTGACCGCTATACCGAGAAGGCCCAGGAGGCCATCGTCGCCGCTCAGCGCCTCGCCGAGGAGCTGCAGAGCCCCGTCCTCGACGCCGAGCACATCCTCGAGGCCCTCGTCGAACCCGACGATGGCGTGCCCGCGGAGACCCTCCGCCGTATCGGGGTCGATCTCAAGGCGTTCCGCGAAGAGCTGGCCGGAATCCTCAGCCGGCGGGCGAAGATCCAGGGCGGCTCGCTGTCCCTCGATCCGCGCGGCAAGCGGACCATGGAACTGGCCGAGGAGGAAGCCAAGCGACTCGGCGACGAATACGTGTCGACCGAGCATCTCCTGCTTGCGGTCGCCGAGGTCGGAGGCGACGCTCGCCAGCTCCTCGAGCGCCACGGGGCGACGCGCGAGGCCATCCTCAACGCGCTCCAGAGCGTCCGCGGCGGCCAGCGGGTGACATCGCCCAATCCCGAGGGAACGTACGCGGCGCTGGAGAAGTACGGACGCGACCTGACGAACGAGGCCCGGGCGGGCAGGCTCGATCCCGTCATCGGCAGGGACGACGAGATCCGGCGCGTCATCCAGGTCCTGAGCCGACGGACGAAGAACAACCCTGTCCTCATCGGCGAGCCGGGCGTCGGCAAGACGGCGATCGCCGAAGGGCTGGCGCAGCGGATCGTTCGGGGTGACGTCCCGGAGACCCTCAAGGACAAGCGAGTCGTGTCGCTCGATCTCGGTGCGTTGATCGCCGGAGCGAAGTTCCGGGGCGAGTTCGAAGAGCGCCTCAAGGCGGTCCTCAAGGAGGTCAAGGACGCCGAGGGCCAGATCGTCCTGTTCATCGACGAGCTGCATACGGTCGTCGGTGCCGGCGCAGCCGAAGGAGCGATGGACGCCTCCAATCTCCTCAAGCCGATGCTCGCGCGTGGCGAGCTCCATACGATCGGGGCGACGACGCTCGACGAGTACCGCAAGTACATCGAGAAGGACGCGGCGCTCGAGCGGCGCTTCCAGCCGGTCATGGTCGAGGAGCCAAGCGTCGAGGACACGATCTCGATCCTGCGCGGCCTGCGCGAGCGATATGAGGTCCACCACGGCGTCCGGATCACGGACTCCGCCCTCGTCGCCGCTGCCACCCTCAGCCACCGCTACATCTCCGACCGCTTCCTGCCGGACAAGGCGATCGACCTCGTCGACGAGGCGGCGTCGCGGCTCCGGATGGAGATCGACTCGATGCCGGTCGAGCTCGATGAAGCCGAGCGCCGCCGGATGCAGCTCGAGATCGAGCGCGAGGCACTCCGCAAGGAGACCGACGACGCGTCGAAGGCACGGCTCGCGGCCCTCGAGAAGGAGCTCGCCGACCTCGAGGAGCAGACCGGCGCGCTGAAGCAGCGCTGGGAGGCAGAGAAGGCGGCGATCGCCGCGATCCGCCAAACGAAGACTGAGCTCGAACAGCTCCAGGTCCGCATCGAGCAGGCCCAGCGGGAGACCGACTACGAGACGGCCGCGAAGCTCCAATACGAGACGCTGCCGCAGCTCCAGCAGCGCCTCAAGGAACAGGAGGAGACGCTCGCCAAGCTCCAGGGCCCGGGGTCGCTCCTGCGCGAGGAGGTCACGGCCGACAACATCGCCGAAATCGTCGCGGCCTGGACCCGCATTCCCGTGATGAAGCTCATGGAGGGCGAGCTCGAGAAGCTCGTCAAGATGGAGGAGCGGCTCCACCAGCGCGTCGTCGGCCAGGACGAGGCGATCGAGGCCGTCTCCGACGCCGTCCGCCGGGCCCGCGCCGGCCTCGGCGACCCGCGCCGGCCGCTCGGCTCGTTCCTCTTCCTGGGCCCAACCGGCGTCGGTAAGACCGAGCTCGCCAGGGCGCTGGCCGAGTTCCTCTTCGACGACGAGCATGCGTTGACCCGGATCGACATGAGCGAGTACATGGAGAAGTTCTCGGTGTCACGGCTCATCGGGGCGCCGCCCGGTTACGTCGGCTACGAGGAAGGCGGCCAGCTCACTGAGGCCATCCGGCGGCGTCCGTACCAGGTGATCCTGCTCGACGAGATCGAGAAGGCCCACCCGGATGTCTTCAACATCCTCCTCCAGGTGCTCGACGACGGGCGCCTGACGGACGGCCAGGGAAGGACGGTCGACTTCAAGAACACCGTGATCATCATGACCAGCAATGTCGGCAGCCACCTCATCATGGCGGTCTCCGGCGGGCGCGAGGACAAGGTTGCTTACGAGGCGATGAAGCTGTCCGTGATGGAGGCGCTGCGAGGCCAGTTCCGGCCGGAGTTCCTCAATCGGATCGACGAGATCATCGTCTTCCACGCGCTGACCGATCAGCACCTCACGAGGATCGTCGACCTGCTCCTTGACGGCGTCCAGAAGCGGCTCGATGAGCAGGATCTCGTGCTCGAGCTCACGCCCGCCGCGAAGACGCTGATCGTCCGCGAGGGCACCGACCCCGCCTACGGGGCGCGACCGCTCAAGCGGACCATCCAGCGGCTCGTCGAGAACCCGCTGGCGCGAGGCCTGCTCAAGGGCGACTTCCGGCCCGGCGATCACATCGTCGGCGACGCCGACCCGGTGAGCGGCACGCTGGTGTTCTCGACGGAGCGGTCGACGGTCGTGACCGAAGCCGGCCGGCGGCGTGACGCGCGGGCAGGCGACGGCAAGCGGCCGACTGCCAGGGACGTCATGGAGCTGCCCGACTTCGACGAATCGAAGCGCGATTCGGGCGAGCTCGTCAACTGATCGATGCGGTTCGAGGAGGCGGCCGACCGGCTGATTTCGTGGCCGAGCCGTCTCCCCGAGGGGCCTTCGGCCCTGATGCCGGTCTTCACTGACGATCGGCTTCGGCCGCGCTTCCCGCCGCCCAGCTCGACCGCCCGATCGGCGGCTGTGCTCGCCCTCCTGTTTCCTGATCGTTCCGGGCTTGCCCGGATCGTCCTGACCGAGCGCCTCTCGTACGACGGCCATCACAGCGGCGAGGTCAGCCTCCCGGGCGGCAAGGCCGAACCAGCGGATGCGGGACCTGTCGAAACCGCCCTGCGCGAGGCGGCGGAGGAGATCCGGCTCGATGCGGACGCCGCCGGGGTGACGATCGCCGGCACCCTCGACGAGGTGTTCATCCCCGTGAGCGACTTCCGGATCACGCCCATCGTCGCCCTCGCCGCTCGGCCGCCGGTCCTGACCCCGAACCCCGCCGAGGTCGCCCGGATCCTCGAGCCGCCCGTCACGGCCTTCCTGCCGGACGCGCCCGTCGAGATGGTCGAGCGGGTCATTCGCGACTGGCCGCTGCGCTACGGCGGCTACCGGATCGACGGCCTCCACGTCTGGGGCGCCACGGCCCGCATCCTCGGCCAGCTCGGCGCGATCCTGGCGGACCCACAGGTCGCGGACCCGCACGTATAGGAATCTTCACGCAACCCCCGTCCGGCTGACGGCGTCTGCGCGGCGGCCCGACGACGCACGTCGTGGCGTCTCTCCGGGACCTGCGGAACCGCCGGTTTCGCCATGTGGCCGGGAGCCAGGCTCACCTCGGCTCCCCAGGGAGGTTGCGCCATGCGCAAGCCATTCCTGTCCCTCGGTCTGGTCGCCCTGTTCGCGGGCGCCTGCGCGTCAGCCGGTCCGACGTACGACCCGAACTACGTCCCGCCGCCACAGCACCACCAACCCACGCAGCCGCCGGCGGAACAGCCAGCGGCAACCTCATACGACGGCGTGACCTACGAGGATCCTGGGGTCAATCCGTTCGTCGACCCCAACCAGGATCGGGAATCGACGTTCGCCCTCGACGTGGACACGGCCTCGTACACCGTCGCTCGGCGCTACATCACCGACGGCATCCTGCCCGACCCGGCGAGTGTCCGGGT